>NZ_CP150637.1:1877500-2177500 GCF_038500265.1 Ignatzschineria larvae DSM 13226
GCCGTGATGACTAAATTATCTGCTAAACGAACAGCCGGCGTCTTAACTGATGATCTTGCTGTCAATGCTGAACAAGTTTCAGGCGTCTCGGCATCAAGGGAAATCCCTGTAGTGGCTAGTGTTGCTAAAGGCTCTTTTATTAATAAGCTTATTATTATTCCCGCAATATTAATCATTGAGCATTTTGCACCATGGCTGATGATCGCCCTACTTCTCGCAGGAGGTGCATTTCTTTGCTATGAGGGAGCTCATAAAGTAGCCCACATCTTTTCAAAAGAGAAAGCCCCATCAATGACTTCGGCAATTGAAAACCGTACTTATACAGAAGTAGAGATTCGCCAATTAGAGAAGAGTAAAATTCGAGGCGCAATTCGTACCGACTTTATTCTCTCTGCTGAAATTATGGTCATCGCCCTTAACGTCGTTGCAGAATCAACACTATTGACTCAAGTGCTTACATTGTTAGCCCTTGCGGTCATTATCACTGTAGGTGTCTATGGACTCGTAGCAGGCATTGTCAAATTAGATGATTTAGGCTTCTATCTCATGAAAAAATCCCCTTCACCAAAATCTCTATTCAATCTTCTTGGCCGGGGATTGGTCAATACAGCGCCTTACTTAATGAAAGCGCTTGGTTTTATCGGAACAATCGCGATGTTCTTAGTCGGGGGTGGTATTGTAATTGGTGAAATCCCCCAATTAATCGCTCTACAAACATCTCTAGCAATCTCTATTCCTGTGGCTTTCCTACAATCACTCTTCTCGACTCTTTTTAGTTTCATTATTGGTTTTATTGTGGGATTGATTGTCTTGGCAGTAGTTACATTCATTAGCAAAATGCGTCAATCTCCAAAAGCAGCGCACTAATACAAATGCAACATCACCATAGGATTGACCATTAGCACAACAAAAAGGGATTACATTTGATCTGTAATCCCTTCTTTAATTCTAATCAATACTAGCGTCATCAATTATTCAACACTATTGAAATATAATTGATATCTATTGTATCTATTTCTTCTTACCTTGCCCTTGCTGTTCAAGACGGCGTTTACGTTTCGCACTACCGCGAATTTCAGCAACTTTACCCGGGCGGTTAGCATAAGGATTCTCATTGGTACGATACATAATCCATACAGGAGATCCCTCAATCCCTAACTGCTCCCGATACATATTGCTCAAGTAACGAGTATAACTATCCTTCACATATTGCGTACGGTTTCCATGAATAATGATCTTCAATGGATTTTTTCCACCTTGATGTGCATAACGCAATTTGGGCGCATAACCCTTTTCCATTGGTGGTTGATGATTATGCACCGCATACTCTAGGATATTCGACAATTCATTGGTCGTAAATTCACGCATTGCCTGATCAAATACCTCAATCGAACGGCGAATCACCTGCCTTACCCCTTGCCCTTTAAGCGCTGAAATAAAGAAAGGCTCTGTAAAATCAATAAATGCAAAACGACGAGAGAAATCTTGCTGAATCCAGCTCTTCTCATCTTCTGATAGAGAATCCCACTTATTAACCGCAAGAATTAAGCCTTTACCTGCTTCTAAAACCGCCCCTAAAAGGGTTGCATCCTGATCAGATAATCCTTCTTTTGCATCAAAGACAAAGACAACCACATTCGCCTTTTCGAGTGCCTCTAAACTCTTAAGAACACTAAACTTCTCGATCATATCTGAGACACGACTACGACGACGTACCCCTGCCGTATCAATGAGGATAAATTCGCGGTCATAAGCCGTAAAAGGTATTTCAATGCTATCCCGTGTCGTTCCTGCGATTTCGGAAGCTAGAACACGATCTTCACCTAGAATTTGATTGATCAAGGTCGATTTACCCGCATTAGGACGACCAAAAACGGCTAAACGGATAATATCATCGTGAATCTCTTCTTTCTCTTCCTTTTCAGGGAAGTCGATGACTTGATAGGAACGATTGAGAAGCTCAAATAACCCCTGATTATGGGATGCTGATACAGCAACAGGTTCACCTAATCCTAGTGAATAATACTCAGCGACAATCACCTCGGGGGCAATTCCCTCCGCCTTATTCACTACGACAACAACAGGTTTTTCCATTCGACGAAGACGATCGGCAATCTCTTCATCAAATGCCGTAATACCTGCTCTTCCATCGACAATAAAATAGATAAGATCCGCTTCTTCAGTGGCAAGCCAAGCTTGTTCTGCAATTAAGTGATCCATCTGATTGTCATCACCTGACAATCCCCCCGTATCGAGAACACGATATGGTCTATCCCCTACTCTTCCATCGCCATATTGACGATCCCGCGTTAATCCCGGTTGATCTGCCACTAAAGCTTTTCGTGAACGAGTAAGAGAATTAAAAATTGTTGATTTACCAACATTTGGGCGCCCTACAAGCGCAATTAATGGTACTGACATTCTTTCCCTTAAATTGAAACTTTATACAGCGTGCCTGAATAATCTAATAGATAGACACTACCGTTAATTTCTTTAATATCTAACATAAAACCTTTAGAAGATATTTTGGTTGATCCTTGTAATACACCGCTTGCCGCATCTAACACATGAACATAGCCATCATAATCTCCCACAACAATTCTGCTGCCTACAATAACAGGCTTTGTGAGATTTCGTCCATAAAGATCATTGTTTGACCAGACTAATGAACCATCTTTTGCATCTAATGCCTCAATCGCGCTATCTCTGCTAATTGAGATCACATCTCCATTGAAATAAGCAATACCCGCATAAGTGCCCTTCCCTGCCTGCCAAAGTTTACGGCCTTGATGCGTTAATGCGGTAATACCTGTTTGATATTGCCCCACAAAAATTCGCTCAGGTGTCACAATAATCGCTGCATCGACATCTCGAAGCCCACCCATAAAACTACCATTCAGTGGTTTACTTAGGACAACGCTCCAAATCTGCTCCCCTGTTTCACCATTAATCAGTGCTAAGGTTCCCTCATCACTGGCCGCTAAAATATTATTCCCAATAAAAGTTGGTGCTGCCGCTCCTCTTACAGAGAACTCTGAGCTATTAAAAAGATAAGCCCAATCTACTTCTCCTGTTTGCAAGGCAAAGGTTTCAACAGCGCCAAAAAGTGTACGAACTACCGCAATGTGACCATTACTTACTGGTGATACTGCAGGAACCCCCATAATTTTTTGTTGCCATATAGGTTGCCCATCAGAAGCTGAAAGCCCTGCAATATGTGCATCTTGTTGCCCTACTAATAGAACACCTTGACTGTAAGTCACACCTGTATGAAGCGCTGGGACTTTATTCTCCCAAATTTTTGCGCCATTACTCATATCAATCGCCGTCACAACACCTTTCTCACCGGCGACATAGAGTGTATTCACACCATCATCTGCAATTAAAAAACGAAGAGCACTTTCTTTAGCCGTTTTACTCTTGGTTTTCGCTTCCCACACTTTAACAACTAAGTTATTAGGTATAGCACTATTCAACTCAACAGGTTGCGCAAGATTACTTTTGCCTCGTAATCCTCCAGCGCATCCAGCAATAATAATTGTAGCGATAATCGTTGTAATGATCTTCTTCATCTTCTTACAGTCCTATTGCCATCAGGCTTATTGTATATTCAGTGAGTTGAATTTAGTGAGTGCATTCTCAGGTACAACATCAGCTTTGAGCGCCTCTTCATAAGAGATTTTTGCATCTTGCACTTTACCCATGTCTAGATAAATATCGCCTTCAAGCACCTTTCTCAACCCCAAAAATTCAAGTGCTTGAATCTGCTGAAGTGATTGTAATGCATCTTCATTTTTATTTTGATCAAATTGCACTAATGCTAACCGATATTGAATCAATGAACGAACACCTTCATCATTCGTACTTTTCAACGCATCTTGCAATAATTGTTCTGCACCCGCTAAATTACCAGCATTATATGCTTTTTTCGCGACTAAAAGTGCCGAGAATACCTGATAAACACCTTCATTTTGTGCAATTAGCTGCTCACCTTTTGCAACATCAACCGGTTTTTGCGTAATCTCTGTTAAAGATCGTTCATACGTATCAAATGTTGCATTAAGTGTCTTGACAGAATTGAGTTTAAAATACTCAGCACCAGCAATTGAGGCGACAACAACGATTACCAAGAGAAGAAGGTAGCCTGCATTACGCTTGAGCCAATCAATGAGGACTTCTGCACGTTGTTCATCTGTTTCATATTGATTTAAAGCCATTGAATTAACCTTTTATGATAATAAATTATTTTGCAAATACGAAATCAAGTCAGCATGAGCAATTTCCTTTTGCTCACCACTTTCTCGAAGATCTTTGAGGATAATAACACCTTCATCTAGTTCATTATCCCCCATAATTAAAGCATATTTAGCACCTGAACGATCAGCTTTTTTCATCTGTGATTTCATACTACCGCCGCCGAGATTCGCTAAAATCGTGATAGAAGGCAGTGCTGAACGAATTTCTTCTGTTAAACGTAACCCTTCAAGTGAGGCGCGATCACCTAAGAAAACTGTCGTTACTAATGGTAAATATTCAGGCGCCACCACATCACAAGCTTGGCAAAGAAGAATTAACCGCTCCATCCCCATGCCAAAACCAATGGCCGGCGTTGCTCTTCCACCTAATTCTTCCACCATTTTATCATAACGCCCACCACCACAAACGGTACCTTGTGCCCCTAATTTTGTGGTTGTCCACTCAAATACTGTACGCGTATAGTAATCCATCCCGCGAACAATGCGGGGATTCACCACATACTCAATTCCTAGAATATCGAGCTGTTGACAGAGAAGTTCAAAATGTGTTTTTGATTCTGGTTCCAAATAATCAAGTAATTTCGGCGCTTTTGCAATCACTTCATTGAGCTCTGGGTTTTTAGAGTCTAAAATCCGAAGCGGATTAGTATAGAGACGGCGTTTACAATCTTCATCTAAGATATCTTGATATTGTTCAAAATAGGTAATCAATTTTTCCCGATAGACTTTACGACTCTCTGTCGTCCCCATCGAATTGATCTCTAATTTTACCTCATTTTCAATCCCTAAACGTTTCCAAAAACGCGCCAACATTGCGAGCATCTCAGCGTCTGCATCCGGGGTTTCAATACCAAACACTTCTACATCGGCTTGATGAAATTGACGATAACGCCCTTTTTGTGGTCGCTCATAACGGAAAGCAGGCCCGATTTGCCATAGCTTTTGTACTTGATTATAGAAAAGCCCATGTTGAATACCAGCACGAACGATACTTGCAGTCATTTCGGGGCGAAGAGAGAGGCTAATTTGGTCATTTTGATCAGGAAAGGTATACATCTCTTTTTCGACAATATCTGTCACTTCCCCGATTGAACGAGTGAAAAGACGGGTCTCTTCCATCATAGGGGTACGAATTTCAGTGTAACCATACTCAGAAAAAAGCGTGCGAAGATGCCCCTCGATCATTTGCCAATAGCCAATTTCGCTTGGTAGACAATCGTGCATTCCCCGCACCGCATTAATTTTTTGACTCATCTTTCTATTTCCTACTCTTATTTTTATTGCTTATTATTACTTATTGGTACTGTGCTGAATTTAGTGAAAATCGAACCGACGCCACCTCATCAGTAAATGGTTTATAATAATACTCCGGAATTGCTGTTCCGTTAACTGTTATTTTATCTATCACTGCAGGGTTTCCTAAATAGATATCATATACGCCATCGCCTTCAAGTTGATATTGCTCGCCTGGCGCCATCACTCGACTCGTTACTGTCCGCCCACTCATATCGGTAATATCTAACGTGGTAATATCGTCTGCTACAATATTCACCTTCACTTTTTGAGGTAATTTATGCTGTAATGCTTCAACTGTTTTCTCAGATAATTCAAGATTTGTGATCAATTTTTGTAACTCTAAATTCATTAATTCTACGGTGATCTCACTCACCGCTTCATCTGCCACCTCATCCCGTATTGCATCTTCTTGTATTTTGATCGACTCAGTAATCGAGGCTAATTCTTCTTCTGCCTTCTCTAATTGAAACTGCGTTACTAGTTGATCAAGCGCCGGATAGAAACCACTTTCCCGATCAAAAAAAGAGACTCTACGATTAAATCGCTCTATTAGTGATGCCGTAATAGCAGGATCTACAGCAACACCATAATAAACCTTATTTGGCTCACTATAAGGATATAGAATATGATGATTCGGCGCGGTAAATTCACGAATCTCTGATTGAGCGCCTAAATCCATGACAGGTAAAGAGGCTCCCGAAAGAAGCCTATTATAATGCGCTAACGATTGCCCTAAAGCATTAAACCGGCCGGTACCTGTTTTCTTGTCTTGCCTTGAGAATGATTCTTGTTGCCCACGTTGTCTTTCGGGACCATAACCTAACTGAGTCTGTAATTGACTAGATATTTCGGACTTTCCCACCGAAGTATCTCGGTCCTCCTCTTGCCAAGCATCTGCAATAGAGTCAATACGTGCACTGATCTCATGTTGATAAGATTTATCGGCAATCATCTTTTGCGCTTGCTCGTTCTCTACAGCGTCAATCAGTAAATTCTCAAAGCTTACATTATCTTGATTAGATGAAATCCCATATTCTAGCTCGATAGAAGGAAATCGCTCATTCAGAAGGGAGACATTCTCCTTAGTATCTAAAGCTCGCATCTCTTTAAAAAGCGCAGGGATCATCCCATTTTGATAGAGATAAGCAAAAATCGCGATTAGCACTAAAACAAAAATCAGGTAATATTTGAAATGATTAGAACGTTTTTTCTCTTCAGCTTCCTGTTTTACTTTTGCCGAATTATGATAACCGTAGTTTTTCGTATCTAATGTTTCGGTTAATCGACTCATTTCTACTTCAAAATTCTCATCTAACAGCCCTAAGAATTTCGCATATTTCCGTAAATAGTTTTTGACGTAGAGTAATGCACCAATTTCTTGATAGTTCCCTGATTCTATTGCAGTCACCAATGAGGGGCGCAACGATAAAACTCGCGAAACCTCTTCAATGCTTAGGGACTTCTCTAATCGAGCAGCTTTTAAAACTTCACCCAATTGTTGTGCAATATTAACACTTTCCTTCACTTATAAATCCTCATCAAACTGTGTTCTAAGCACATATTGATATTTATTAATTTCATCCTGATGTTGCAACGCATCACTAATTTTTAGCCCTAATTGCGCACTTTCGCGACTATAACCATGAAGATCATTAAATCGATCGATCGCTTCTCGGGCTTTCATATAGTTGTGTTGCCGATAAAGTATATCCGCAAAATAGAGATAAGTTAAGGCATAATCTGGATCTAATATAATGGCCTTTTCTGCAACTTGTTGTCCATTTTGCAAATAATCCTCCTTAATATAACATTTCAATAATGCAGTATATAGTCGAGATTCAATCTTTCTTCTATTCTCTATCATTACTATTGCCTTAACTTCT
Organism: Ignatzschineria larvae DSM 13226; assembly: GCF_038500265.1. Lineage (NCBI taxonomy): Bacteria > Pseudomonadati > Pseudomonadota > Gammaproteobacteria > Cardiobacteriales > Ignatzschineriaceae > Ignatzschineria > Ignatzschineria larvae. The sequence continues at coordinate 1,884,936 of NZ_CP150637.1, forward strand.
AATTCAATAGCTTGAGAAATACCATCGCTACCTGATTTATAACACATCAACTGACTATAATTAATCACTGCGATATCGTAATTAGGATCAAGTTTAATGGCCTCTAAAAAGTATTCACTGCCTTTTGTCACTCGCCCTTTACGTTCATAAAGTACCCCCATAGCATTATAACCCTCAGAAAACGCAGGGCGCTGTTGTAAAATAGCCTGCAACTTCTCTTCAGCTGCATCATAATGCGCCGTATCGATATAATGTAAGCTCAACTCATAATGCTTCTGCTCCGCCTCAGACAACTCTGCAAGTGTAACTGGTACTTGGGAATCATTCGATAGTGAAGCGCATCCGACCATTAACAGCAGTAGTAAGCTTCCCATTAATCCCCGTAATAGTTCCCCTCGATATCCCATCAACATCATCATTCTCCTCTCCTATTGATTATTGTCACTCAATTATTTCAATTAGATTCTCTCTAATGAACTATAGGTTAATAACCGCAATAATAGGAATGAGCGCCGAGCATCGTAAAAGCCTTTCCCACAAAAAAGCGATTGAAAGCCCCCCTCAATCGCTTTTGTTAATGACTTATGAGTTAAACTAGATCAAGTACTTCTTTAATAAGTTAGCCACTTCTAGTTATTCTCTTTTCAACTACTCACTTTGGCTACCAAAATGTTGCTGCGAGAATGCCATCCGCTCTAAAACCGACTCAGCGGGCTTTCCTGCTTTTTTAAGCTCCGCTAAATGCGCTTCAACCGCTCTAGCTCTCGCTGCTAATCCGGCATTATTAGCAATTTGAATATTGAGACCTGGACGCGCATTAATCTCTAGTACCAACGGTCCTTTCTCTTCATCAAGAACCATATCCACACCAATATAGCCTAGTTGACTCAACTCATAACAACTCGTGGCAAGCTCTAAAAAGCCATCCCAATTAGGCAATAAAACATTACTCACGTGGTTATTGGTATCAGGGTGGCGCTGAATAATCTCATTGAGCCATGTTCCTTCTAGCGTCTTCCCTGTTTTGAGATCAACGCCGACACCGATCGCGCCTTGATGCAGGTTCGCCTTACCATTCGATTGTCTAGTCGGCAATCTGAGCATTGCCATTACGGGATAGCCCATCAATACAATAACCCGAATATCCGGCACACCCTCATAACTAATGCTACTGAAGATTGGATCAGAATTGACCTTATACTCAATCAACGCTCTATCTCGGTTTCCCCCTAAAGAGTAGAGCCCTGTAAGGGTGCTTGAGATCTGATACTCAATCTCATCAAGGGTGACTAAACGTCCTGAAACGGTTTTGTAACGGCGATCATCAAATTTATCACCAATCACTAAGATCCCATCCCCCCCGGCACCTTGCGCCGGCTTAATGACAAATTGTGTATGCCCTTTGAGAATTTTGGGAAGATCCTTAATGTCTCGCTCAGTTTCAATCACACCATACATCTCCGGCACATTAATCCCGGCAGCAATCGCCCGTTCTTTGGTAATAATCTTGTCATCTACATAAGGGTAGAATTTACGGTTGTTGTATTTGAGCACAAAATCGCCATTACGCTCATTGATCCCCATTACTCCCCGTTTTCGCAGCGCTCGCCACCGTTTAATCATCGTAAACATGGGCTTATTTCTCCTCTTTGAGCATCGCTTTAAATCGTTTGAGTTCTGTTAAACGATAACCACGATAACGCCCCATCATCAGCATAAAAGCCGCAAGAATGAGTAAAATGCCGGGGAATGTAAAGACAAAGTAGACAAACTCCGGGATATCCATCAAGAGATAAGCAAGTGATGCGGCTACTAATGTCCCAATACTAATTTTAAGAACATTGCCGGCACCGCGCTCTTCCCAGGTAATCGAAAGTCGCTCAATCGTCATCGTTAAAATCACCATTGGGAATAGACCAATCGCTAATCCTTGAGAGAAGCCCATCTTATTACTAAAAATACTTAATGTGGCAATCATCAAAATAACAAAGGTCAACACAACCGAGAGTCGAGAGAGCATCTGTAACTTTAGATGCTCAAGATAGGAGCGTACGAGTAACCCCATCGCGATAATGATGGAGAAGAAGATAATCCCAAAGCCCAATCCTGTTTCTCTAAAGGCAAGTGCGATCAGTACCGGTGTAAAGGTACCAAGGGTTTGAATTCCGACGACGTTACGCACCAATAAAATAACTAACACCCCAAAAGGAATCATCATCATTAATTCATAACCAAACTGCGCCGAAATGGGCAAGCTGTAGAGCGAGTAGGCTAAGAACTCAGAGCTCTCGGCATTATTTGCTTGTGCAAGACTAATAGCGGTTAATTCTTTATCCGTAATACTAAATGAGACTTTAGCTTTAGATCCGTTCGTAACTTCTAATAGCGGATTATCCCCAATCCACCAGATCATCGCATTTTTAGGTAACCCAATCGCCCCATTTTCAAGATTGAAATAGTACCATTTACCGGTCGTTACATTCTTGTTGGTCTCTTTATCTTTACTCGATGTTTCGATATAGCTTCGTAGCCAAATTTCAGGCTGTTGATTGACGCTTGGCTTTAGCTCAATGGTATTCACCCGTTGCACAGGAATATGTGCTTGAGACAAGAGAAGCTCCACAACGGCATAACGATTTTTGACCGAATCATCACCTTTGAGTAGTAGCGCCGCATTACTATTATCCGGATCATTCACCCGTTGAATCGCTTCACTGATAAAACTCATTGTATTGGACGATGTGGCTCGAATATCCTTCACTAAAGCATCAGCTGCTAACTGCTCAGCCCCTTCAATAGGAATAGGTTCCCGATAAATTGGCCCCTTTTTCGCCTCAGTTTTATCGCTTCCACCAAAATTAGGCGAGAGCGCTAAGCGATAGTAAATGGTCTCTTGTCCTTTGGTACGGCGAACTGAGTAATGGGCTACTTTATTCCCATACTCATCTTCTTCAAAGGTTTGGCCATACTGTTTATCTGCAATCAGCGACTCACTATAAGGGCTATATTGATTATAGTCTGTCGGCAGATAGAACTGCACAGAGACAGCGCTTTCACGGGGTACGTCATAAGTGATTTTGGCATCGATCGTCCAGAGATTTTCTACCTCACGATCGGTAAATGGAATTTGTAATACATAACGCTCATACACAATCGAGCCGATCCCGATTGCTAATAGCAAAAATATTAAAACTTTTAAATGTAAATTAACGGAACGCACGAGCTACTTTCCTTGTATGGTAATGTGGATCTATTTGCATTGAATAGCATAGTGCAATACAGAGCGGCATAATCACAACGTCACTGTGTAACACAAGCATTAATGCAATGTCTGACTTATACATATTACGTATAAATTAAATTACGTATAAATTAATATTCATTATTGAGTAAAATTATGAAGTGAATAAAGGTATTTATTGGCCACAAGCAGGATCAGCGGTATATTCTCTGCCGGCATCCACGAGCGCTTTATATTGCCGTAATGCTTTAGCACCTAATAAGAGCGGATAATTAAAGTGATCTCGATTCGTTAAATTCACATCGATCGTCTTCCATTGACCTGCAAGACAGACTTTCATCTTCACAACCGGACGCTTAGATGCGACGATATCATCCTGATCTTCGCCCTCTTCTACCCGAGGTTTAATTTTGGAAATTTTCTCTAAAGGTAATTCAAGCGTTGCTAAGCGCACCTCATCGATCACCGGCGTAAAACGCACCCAATCATCATCCCCTTTTTTAAAATACTCGATATCAGAGGCATTGAGCGATGCAGTATAAGCACCGGTATCAAGCTTTGCTTTAATTTGAGTATTCCCTAACTCATCGATTGTCACGTGTTCATAACGTCCTAAAATAGGTTGATCTTCTTGACTCATCTTCGCTGATTTACCGTAACTTATCATCGGAAGTAATGACAATATTATTGTGCCAACAAATAGTATCCGCTTAAAAGACACTAATATTAATAATCTATTGTTTATGTTCATATTCTCGATATTCTCGTTTATGTCTTATCAGATACTGTACCCACAGTATTTCTCTTACTTATTAATGATCATCACACTTAGAATAATCTGCGTAATACAGTAGCAAATAATCGTGATCATTATCGATAGAATCTCTTTATTAAACTCACCGTTTCTGTTTACTTCTTTTTCATATTCAATTTCATATTCAGTTTCATATTCAGTTTTATCGCTGATTGTCACACCTTTGATATCTCAATATGTTATTGACTTTACATCAGCGTGACATTTTATCACACTTATAAATGTCCACAAAAAGATCAATCATTCAACTGATTAACAAGATTCGGATGCGCGATTAAACCTCTGATATATTCAAAAACTGATTCTATTACCGCTTTTTTCTAAGAAAAAATAGAGAACTCCCCGATCAGGATAAAAAATGGGTATAATTAGCCCTTTATTGTAGATCTAATATTAGCTCTAACACTCTATTTCAATAAATATTCCAATAACGAATAAGGACTCTCTTCTATGTCTATCGATATCGCTATTGAAGCAGATATGCAAGCGCATCAAAAAGCGCTCCCTAACATTATCGCTCAAGATATTAATGCTTCGGCTTCCCAAGTCGAATCCGCCATTAAACTCCTAGATGAGGGGGCGACAGTCCCCTTTATAGCCCGTTACCGAAAAGAGGTTACCGGCGGCCTCGATGATACACAGCTTAGGCTGCTAGAAGAGCGATTGAGCTATCTTCGGGAACTCAATGAGCGCCGCATCACCATCCTCAAATCGATCGCCGAGCAAGAGAAGCTCACTGACACATTACGCGCCCAAATTAATGGTGTGACGACTAAAACAGAATTAGAGGATCTCTATCTTCCTTACCGCCCTAAACGCCGGACGCGGGCACAAATCGCCATTGAAGCCGGAATAGAACCATTAGCCGATCTTCTCTTTGTAGATCAGCCATCAGAGAGTATCGAAACGTTAGCCACACAATATCTCAATCCTGAGATGCAATTTAATGAAGTCAAAGAGGTACTTGACGGCGCACGCTTTATTCTCATTGAACGGATCTCAGAAAATGCCCAGTTACTCGGAAAACTTCGACAATATCTCTGGGACTTTGCAGAGATCCATTCAACTGTTCAAGAGGGGAAAGAGGAAGCCGGCAGTAATTATAAAGATTACTTCCAATTCCAAGAGAAAATTAACAAAATCCCATCTCACAGAGCGCTCGCGCTCCTTCGTGGCCGTAATGAAGATATGCTTACGCTTGAGCTTAAGCTCCCTGAAGAGCTTCTCGATGCACCCCTTGAGATGATTCGTAGTACTTTGGGATTGAATAACCCTCACGATTGGCTCAAAGATACCATTCGTCTTAGCTGGCGTGCGAAACTCAATCTCTCCCTCTCATTAGAGCTCATCAATCAACTCAAAGAAGCGGCGGAAACAGAAGCGATTAAGGTCTTTGCACGCAATCTTAAAGATCTCCTCCTCGCCTCACCGGCCGGCGAAAAAACGATTCTCGGTATCGATCCCGGCATTCGTACCGGTTGTAAAATTGCGGTTGTTGATCGTACCGGTAAATTGCTCGATACTGCGACGATCTATCCTCATCAACCTCGAAATGAGTGGGATAAATCGCTCCATACCTTGGCGCAATTAGTGGATAAATATCAACCTGAATTGGTCTCTATCGGCAATGGTACTGCTTCTCGAGAAACGGATAAGTTAGTGGCAGATCTTTGCAAACAATATCCTAAGCTCAATCGTGTTGTCACTAGTGAAGCGGGGGCTTCAGTCTACTCCGCTTCAGCTTTAGCGGCGAAAGAGTTTCCTGAATTAGATGTTTCCCTTCGTGGTGCGGTATCGATTGCGCGCCGTCTGCAAGATCCCCTTGCTGAACTCGTTAAAATTGAACCTAAAGCCATTGGCGTAGGTCAATATCAGCACGATGTCAATCAAGTACAACTCGGTAAAATGCTCGAAGCTGTGGTTGAGGATTGTGTGAATGCTGTCGGGGTTGATGCAAACACCGCCTCAAGTGCACTCCTAGCTCAAGTCTCTGGCCTTAATGCTACGACTGCGCAAAATATCGTAGATTATCGGGATGAAAATGGGGCTTTTGCGAACCGTAATGCGCTCAAAAAAGTGCCACGTTTAGGGCCTAAAACCTTTGAACAAGCGGCAGGATTCCTACGTATTCGCGGCGATAACCCCCTTGATATCTCGGCGGTGCATCCTGAAGCTTATCCTGTAGTAGAACGGATTTTACAAAAAACAGGGAAGCCTCTCTCTGAGATTATGGGCAATAGCGCCTTTATCAAAACGCTTAAACCCCAAGATTATACCTGTGAGCAGTTCGGTATCCCGACAGTGAAGGATATCTTAGATGAGCTCGAGAAACCGGGTCGTGATCCTCGTCCTGAATTTATTACTGCCTCCTTTAGAGAAGATGTTGCTGAGATTGAAGACCTAAAACCAGGAATGCAGTTAGAGGGTGTTGTCACAAATGTGGCAAACTTCGGTGCTTTCGTAGATATCGGCGTTCATCAAGACGGTTTAGTGCATATTAGTGCCCTAGCCGATCGCTTTGTGAAAGATCCTTATGAAGTCGTTAAAGTCGGCGATATCGTGAAAGTGAAAGTATTAGAAGTGGATGTTCCACGCCGACGAATTGCCCTAACAATGCGGATGAACGATCCTATTGGAGAAAATGTAACAGACGGCAATAAAGGCTTTGCGCCGGCATCACAAAAGCAGAAGCGCTCAATGAATCAAACACAAAAGAGTGCGCCAAGTAATAATCCTTTTGCCGATGCACTCAAAGGATTCAAAAAGTAGATCCGTCGCCCATTTTGCCCATCAAAAGAGTCGCGCATAAGCAATCACGCTAATACAAACCATCACTGCAACTAAGATATTACTAAGATATTGCTTGCAGTAGGGTTTGTATTAGAATGCTCTTTTGCGCTATTAATAAATAGCCTCTAAAATAGAATAAATAGAAGAAATAGAATTCAATCTGCTATTCAATCAGCCATTAAACGTAAAGGTATGCTATGCGTCATAAATTTCGTACACTCACTTTGGGATTACTCCTCTGTATTGCAGGATGTACTCAACCCCATTCGCCAGAAGAGAGTGTGCAACGATTTTATGAATCTTTGGCTAATCCTAATTATCCGGAGCTAATCGCGCTCTTTAATCTGAATGATCTGAATCAAGAGCCCCGCTCCGAAGCGGTACTCTACGAAATTTTGACCATTATTTTTGAAGATTTAGCCCTCAACATTAATGCGAAAGGGGGTATCGAAAAAATCGAATTTCAAAATGCCACCTTCAATCAAGATAAAACAGCAGCAACCGTCGATTACACACTCTTCTTTCGTAACAAGACGACACAAAGTGATCGGCTTGCACTTGTCAAAGATCACACCGGCTATTGGCAATTACAATTAATGCCGGCAAAAAGCGCAAATTAATGCGCAATTTGCCGACTGATACCCCACTTATAACCTCATTAGCGATAAATCTGACTCTCATTCGCACGGAATTCTGCTGATTTCTCCTGCATTCCGGCAATGATCTTCTGAGCTTCCCCTGATTGTGCTCCCCCTGATTGTGCTTGTGCTACCGTACGAATATCTTGTGAAATCCGCATTGAACAGAATTTAGGACCACACATCGAGCAGAAATGAGCTACTTTTGCGCCCTCTTGTGGCAGGGTTTCATCGTGATAATCTCGTGCTAACTCTGGATCTAAGCCGAGGTTAAATTGATCTAACCACCGAAATTCAAAGCGCGCTTTGGAGAGTGCATCATCCCGTTTTTGCGCATTTGGATGCCCTTTTGCAAGGTCCGCTGCGTGCGCCGCTAATTTATAAGTAACCACGCCGGTACGGACATCTTCCCGATTAGGTAAGCCTAAATGCTCCTTCGGCGTCACATAACAGAGCATCGCCGTACCATACCAAGCGATCTGTGCGGCTCCAATCGCTGACGTGATATGATCATATCCCGGTGCGATATCAGTCGTCAGTGGCCCAAGTGTATAGAAAGGCGCATCGTGGCAATATCGCTCCTGCATCTCCATATTCTCTTTGATCTTATTCATCGGTACGTGCCCGGGGCCTTCGATCATCGTCTGGACATCATACTCCCACGCAATTTCTGTCAACTCCCCTAAGGTCTTAAGCTCAGCAAATTGTGCTTCATCATTGGCATCGGCAATCGACCCTGGTCGTAAGCCATCCCCCAACGAGAAAGCGATATCATACTGCTGCATAATCTCGCAAATTTCTCGAAAATGGGTATAGATGAAATTCTCTTTGTGATGCGCAAGGCACCACTGTGCCATAATAGAACCGCCTCGAGAGACAATCCCCGTTACTCGATTCGCCGTTAGCGGAATGTAGCGCAGTAAAACACCGGCATGAATTGTGAAGTAATCCACGCCCTGCTCTGCTTGCTCAATTAAGGTATCGCGAAACACTTCCCACGTCAGATCTTCGGCAATGCCATTGACCTTTTCAAGAGCTTGGTAAATGGGAACGGTGCCGATCGGAACCGGCGAATTGCGGATAATCCATTCGCGTGTTTTATGGATATCTTTCCCAGTTGAGAGATCCATCACATTATCCGCGCCCCAACGAGTGGCCCACGTCATCTTCTCCACTTCCTCTTCGATATTAGAAGTGATCGCCGAGTTCCCGATATTGGCATTAATCTTCACCTGGAAATTTTTACCAATAATCATCGGCTCGGCTTCAGGATGATTAATATTCGAGGGGATAATCGCTCGGCCGGCCGCTACTTCATCCCGTACAAACGCCGGTGTCATTCCTTCACGAATCGCGATAAATTCCATCTCCGGCGTAATCAGCCCTTTACGGGCATAATGCATCTGCGTCACATTCATTCCCGGCTTTGCCCGAAGAGGCTCCCGCTTTAATCCCGGGAAAGCGCCCTCTTGAATACGAGGATCATCTTCCCGTTTATAGCCATCATCTCGCGCACTTTTGATGCGTCCCTCATACGTCTCCACATCGCCACGCTCTATGACCCAAGCTCTTTTAAGTGCCGGAAGCCCTTTCGTCAGATCCACTTGGTAATCTTGATCCGAATAAGGGCCACTCGTGTCATAGACTAAAAATGGGGGATTTTTCTCAATCACTTCTCCTTTGGATCCTAAAGTATCTGAGAGGGTAATCTCGCGAAAGGGTACTCGAATATCCGGCCTAGAACCTTCAATATAGACCTTTCGGCTATTGGGGAATTGCTGTTGAAATTTTTGTTGAAATGGTTGCGATATTGGTTGCGCTAACGATTGTTCGGGTTGAAATGTATCTGCCATTAAATTGCTCCTATGATAATAAAAGAAGACAAGATTTGGGCTAGCAAGCGTCTATTGCAGGGATAATAATGGGATGTTTCACATAAAACGTCTCTATGATTAGAGCGCATTACAATCTGATAGCGTGACGGATCGATCTTATTAATCGATCTTTATTCATCAATCTTTATTGATCGATCATCGCTTTGAGATAATGATTCAACAGAATCAAAATAGAATAGATACTCATTATATCGCCTTACTTTCCTACGCTGGTATTAGCCAGATCAGGTCCAAAGGGTTTAAGCACAATGCTAATCTCAGCTCGATTTGAGCTCCCCTAGTGTGAATAAAGAGAAGAAGATCCGATTAAAGTCGTTTTCAATGAACTGTTAATGGATCATTGTTAATAGAATCATTGTTAATAAATTTTTAACCGCTCTTCACTTGCATTTGAATGTAGCCTGTTTTCCTTGAGAAAGCAAAAGTTCTTCCCGCTTCCGCGTAATCTCATTGCCACTAAAATTAGTAACACATTTATATTATTGGGATTATTATCTTCTCTTTCCTTTGTGGTTCTTCTATTTACACCCCTTATTCGCGATCCTTATTCAAGCTTGTTACAATGCTCTTCTCTCTTTTGAACTATTGATCAATCACTCGCTATGACTCGAATTAATATCATTCCTCCTGAAGAACTGTGTGATCAACATCTCCTAGCCGAACATCGGGAATTGACTCGTATCCCCAATGATATCGCGAAACGGCAAGGCAAAGTCCCGCTCTCAAACGCGCCGGGTTACCATTTAGGAACCGGGCACGTGACCTTTTTCCGGGATAAATTGCGTTTTTTAAAAGATCGTTATGACGCACTGCATCAAGAATGCCTAAAAAGAGGATTTAATGTGCTCTATAAATGGCCGGAAGATGTAGCAGAATATCTTCATCTCTGGAATGATTATGAAGTCACAGCGCAAGATCGTGCGATCAATATGGCGCGTATTATTGAAAGAATGCCGGAAAAACCCCGTTACACACCGCATCAAACAGATCACTCAGAAACAGAAAAATAGCGCTCTCTAGGGAGAACGGCTGGCTATCACTAGAATAATTCGGCAGATGAGTATCATAAAATCATCTCCAAGGCTAGAAGCGTCCTATAGAAAGGCGTACACTATTTGCTCATAAGATAAAAACAGTGACCGCTCCATCATTCTCAGGGATAGAATCTCTATGCGAAATACGCTTCTTCTTGGTATCTTCTTTGTAGTGCTCTCTCAAGTGGCTTTTGCGCTCATGGATAGCTCTATCAAATGGTTAAGTAACGATATCTCAACCGCAACGATCATCTTCTTTCGAAACCTCATCACCCTAATGTGGGTTCTACCGGCATTCTATCTCTCCGGCGAAATGCGCCACTCAATTGCAAGGCTTCCGCTACACGCCATTCGCTCGCTCTCAGGGCAGATCGGGATGATCCTCATCTTTGTCTCACTAAAAGTATTACCGCTTTCAGATGCCACAGTGCTCCGCTCCCTCACTCCGCTCTTCGTTCCTATTTTGGCGTTTATCTGGCTCAAAGAGAAGCTCAGTTGGGTGCTAATTCCGAGCTTCCTCCTCGCTCTAGCCGGCGTTTGGATGTTAGCCGATGTAGATAAGCCCCATTTCTCTCTCCTCTCTCTACTGCCTATTGTTGCCGGAATCTTTGTGGCAATGGCAATGGTGGCGATTAAGCGGGTCAGTAAAGTGGCAAAAGGTGCAGAGATTGTCTTCTACTTCTCTCTCACCGGCATTATCTCGGCGCTCGGTTTAGCGCTCTTTACTGAATTTACCCTCCCTACATCGCCGGCGATTTGGGGGATTGTGCTCTTAATGGGAATCTTTGGCTCCCTTGGTCAAGTGTGGGTTACGAAAGCAAACTCCTTGACAGATGCGTCAATCTTAGCGCCTTTCTACTATCTCAATGCCGTTTTTGGTGCGCTCATCTCCCATTTTTTCTGGAATGAAACACTCGGCTTCTGGGGCTGGCTCGGCGCCACTTTAGTGATATTGGGCGGATTATTACTCGTCATCACTCAACAGAGACGATCAAAACAATCGCTTTAAACCCATAGCGACAATTAATAGAGAAAATAGATATCAAAAAGCGAATATAGAATAAATAATTATTCAAAAAGTAAACACTCATTTTATTATTCACTGATTTTGCAATATGATAGCGCCTCTTTGAGGGATTTTATTGCCACAAATGGCAACCTTTTCAAATGACAACATTTTATTTTCATTCACCTTTAACCTTATGAGATTCAGATGAAGAAACAACTATCACTCTCAGCATATATCACTATCGGCTCGATGTTATTCGGGCTCTTCTTTGGTGCCGGGAACCTTATCTTCCCCGTTCATATGGGGCAAGAAGCCGGTGCTTCTATCTCATTAGCAACCATTGGTTTTATCCTTACCGGCGTAGGGCTTCCTTTCCTCGGCGTTGTGGCGATTGGCTTTTCTAAAAGTAATGGTCTCTATGACCTTGCAAGTCGGGTTACCCCGCTCTATGGCCTCTTCTTTACCATTGTGCTCTATCTAACGATCGGCCCTTTCTTTGCACTTCCTAGAACGGCAACAGTCTCTTTTGAAATTGGCTTAACACCATTTTTGAGCGAAGATCAATATACGATTGCACTCCTCATCTTTACAGTTCTCTTCTTTCTATTAGCGTGGATTCTTTCCCTCAATCCTAGCAATATTATGATGTGGATCGGAAAAGTGTTAAATCCGCTCTTTTTGGTCTTCTTAGCCTTTCTCATTATTAGCGCTTTTATCTATCCTATGGGAGATGTTGAAACGCTTCCGATTCAGCCGGCTTATACGCATAATGCGCTCTTTAAAGGCTTTACCGAGGGCTATAACACAATGGATGTATTAGCCTCTTTGGCCTTTGGGATTATTGTCGTCAATACCATCAAAAACTTAGGTGTAACGAACCCGACCGATATCGCCAAAGATACCTTTAAATCCGGTATTATTAGCCTTATTTTAATGAGTGTTATTTACGGTTGCCTCGCTTATATTGGGGCCACGAGCCTCAATCAATTCCCGCTCTCTGATAATGGCGGAATTGCCCTTGCGCAGATTGCAACCCACTATTTTGGTGCGTATGGGGCAATGCTCTTAGCGATTATTATCACGATTGCCTGTCTGAAAACCGCTATCGGTCTTATTACAAGTTGTGCCGAGATGTTTACCGAGCTCTTCCCGAAGATCTCTTATCGTCAATTTGTTCATATTTTTAGTATTATCAGTATGCTCATTGCCAATGTGGGTTTAACCGCGATTATCAGTATCTCCATTCCGGTATTGATGTTTCTCTATCCATTAGCCATCACTTTGGTATTCCTCGCTTTTCTCTCACCGCTATTTCATCATCAGAAAATTGTGTATCAATGCACCATCGGCATTACCTTTATTGTCGCAGTACTTGAAGGGTTAAAAGCCTCTTCCGAGATGATTAGCCAAAACCCTGTGGTTTGGACGATTACCTCAACAGTGGACGGGATTCTTCCGCTCTCTGATGTGAGTATGGGTTGGATTTTACCGGCGATTGTCGGCTTAATCATTGGTTGGGCATTGAGCTTTAAAACCCGTAGCAAGGCGGAAGCGGTCTAATCAATCATCAGTTGCAAGATGCCGGATAGAACGGCTTTCTTGCCTCGATTAGCTGATGTGCCGGCATTTCAATAATACCTATTTTGACCCGATATCACTCTAGATATCACTCTATATAAAAAGCCCACTGAACCTGATATTCAGTGGGCTTTACTCTATCCGTGCAAATATGCGAAAACTGATTTGTGCTCTATTTTTTACGTGATTATTCTCACTTTACTCTTCTTGTTCTACTAGTTCTCATTCTGAGATTCTAATTATAGTAGAGTGATTCATAGATCGGGAATTGCTCTAAAAATCCGGCAAGTATACCTGACATAAAGATTGAGCTCCCGGTAAAGAGCAACGTGCTCATAATGCTCGTACTCGGATCAGCCCCATAATCTAAAGAGAGATAGAGAAATTGATCATTCGCACTCAATTGCAGACCGACCCGAGAAGATTGTGCAAAATCGAATTGATCCGCTCTTGGCATCCGATTCACATCAAATTCAACGCCTAAAACATCCGCACTATTTTGTAAAAACTGTAGATAGTTGTAATACCAATTACGATCACCATTTTTAATATTCATCGTACCGGCAAAGAGCAGCTCTTGGGGATTAATCCCTTGTGAACGCTCTAACCATTTACCAAACTTCTCATTGCCTAATCGATCCTCTTCCATCACCATCTGTGGCAAGCGATTTATTCGAATATAATCCCCCTCTTCAGTCCAATAGAAGTGCCAATTGAGATCAAGCGCTCGTACGCCGTAGATATTCGCTACATATTCATTAATGAAAGGATAGAACGTAAGCGGTGTTAAATCCTCTTTCGGATCTTGACTAATCTTATCGACAAGCAGGGGAATCAGAGGATTTTGCATCACTAAATGGTGCATTTGACCCTTTTGATCATATTGCACTAAGCCCGCTTCCTTTTGCGTATTTAACCATTGATAAAACTGTTTTTTATCCCGTAAACCAATAATCGCGTGTGGCCCTAGATCATCATAATAGAACGTCATCGTGGGCCCAAGCGCATTCAGCAGTGGCATTGGATCAAATCCAAGATCCGTAGAAAGTTTCGCCTGTATATTTTGATAGAGCGCTTTGGCTTCCGTTTGGAAATCCGCTACCACAGCTTCATCCACTAAATAGGCCGGCATTTGACTTGCAAATGAAGTATAGAGCGCTTTTTCCACCATTGCTTGTGTTGGAATCGGTAGAATCACAGCGCCGAGCGGGGCTTCTACTGTCTCAAAGTTAAAGTCATTTTTGCGCTTAGGATCGAGCGCCAACAGGGTATTCATATTCCCTTTGACGATGATCTTCATCTGCCCTTGTCCCACTTCATTCGTTCCCTCGCCGAGTGCAACGCCCTCAATCTGCTGTAAGAGTTCCATTACCGCCATATTTCCAATAGGTGCTGATAAAACCCCGGCTTTATTACGAAGATCGAGCCACAAGAAGTTACTCTGCCCCGTTAAATCAATCTGATTTTCAAAGGTATACATCTCGTGTTCCCGTTGATGTGTGAGTTTTGTAATCTGCGTTTGCATCGCCTCCCAACTAATAGGCGCAACCCCCACCATCACAAAGAGTCGCTGTTCCTCGGCATCAAAATAGAAACTTGCCTGTTCATAGGTGCCAAAGCCCTGATCATCTAATTGCAAAAGGTCAGGATTAATGGGATTATCCGCCAATATCTGATTCAATTTTGCCACCGAATCAATTGCCATCGGCACAATAATCAGCCCTTGCGACATTGCCGAGATCGAATGCCCTTTATCAACGACCATCGCCTCAATCGGACCATTGAGATCGCGATAGAGCCAAGTGGCAATATAGTGAATCATCTCTTGATTATATTGATCTAATGAGAAACCGATCTTCTCTAATTGCGCTGTCAATAACGCTTGATCACTCAGTACCGCCCGAAATGATTCTAATGCTTTCACGCTCTCCCGATGTTGTAGCGCTTGATCATTGGTACGATTTTTGGCACTAAAAAAATGCACAACCGGTTGTGCAACTCGCAGATACGCCACCGCATTATCCGGCAATTTATCCCGAAGATAGGCATATTGCCCTACCGATTGATCAATCTTCGGCGGTTTTACTTTCGATTTTTCGGCATAGCTCACATTCGCGGTGATTAAACCCACTAAGGTTAAACAGGTCGCCATTGAGGTCATCATGGCAGGCAGACACTTTCTCAAAATCACTTTTAATTTCATACGGATAATCTCTCACAGAACAATCGTGAGAAGAGCATAGCATATTGCCTATTCTCCTCTCTAAAAATTTGGGCTTCGCGGCATTTAGATCATAAAAAAGGATAATCATCCCGAAAGATCATTATCCTTTACATCATCCATTTCATTCTCTTTATCTATGGCTTATTTGGTATAGCCTATTTCCGTTCAAGCCAAGCATCAATACTCCACGCGCCGGCACCTTGTACCATTAGGTAGATAAAGCCCCCGGCAATGGCGATATTTTTCATAAATGAGGTTTCATCTCCTGTACCGCCGTGGAAAATCACTGCCGTTAAGATATTAAATACAATCATAAAGAGCGCTACAAATCGTGTTTGAAAGCCCACTAAAATTGCCAATCCTCCACCTAACTCTAATAAAATCACGAGCCATAAAAGTCCGCCGGGCAAGCCTTTTGATTCCATATAGCCAAGCGTTCCGGCATAACCGGCAATTTTGCCCCAACCGGCAATAATAAAGAGGTATGCCATCAATGCTCGACCGGCTAACAGTAGCATTGATTGAAAGACTTGAGGGGATACCCAATTTTTGATCCATACATTCGGGTTTAACATTTTTCTCTCCTTAGAAAATAAGTGAATCGTAAGATATGTCCATAATATTTATTCGTAATATTACTGAGTACTTTTGCCCTCTCTCACTATTAAATAGATGATTGCTGTCAGGTCATCACACTCACTAAAAATAACTAAGCGCTATCATAAGGAAAAGCAAAGCGTGCTAATATAGCCCAATAGAAAATCATTATTGCCTGAAAAGCAATAATCCTCTGACCCAATTGCTGATTTCGAGAGAATCTATGCCTGCCCATACTTTCAAAAAAATTGATCTCGAAGATATTCAAGTCTTCTGCCTGACCGCTGAATGCCAAAGTTTTACTGAAGCCTCTATTCTGATTGGCACAACGCCATCGGCCATTAGTAAAGCCATTGCTCGCCTTGAGAAAAAGCTCTCTCTGAAGCTCTTTGAACGCTCTACGCGCGCAATGCGGTTGACAGAAGAGGGGGCTAGTTATTATGCGGTGTGTAAAGAAGCCCTTGCGGATATTCAGGATATTGAAAATCAATTAGCAATGGACGGCAAACCTCGCGGAACGCTCCGTATTAGTGCGCCGGATAGTTATGGAATGACCGTCCTCATCCCGCAAATTGCCCCATTTATTGAAGCGCATCGACAAGCCCTGAAAGTAGAAATTGCCCTCGGTAATCACTTTGTCAATTTCACCCGCGAATCTGTCGATATTGCCGTTAGAATTGGGGAATTAGAGGAAGCGCGCGTAGTTGCGAAATATCTTCACACTGCCCAATTTAAATTGGTCGCCTCACCAGATTACATTGCGCAATTTGGCACACCACAAACCATTGCCGATCTTCAGCAACATCAATGTATCGGAATTCACTTCCCTGATCGAGGCTCCGTTATTCCTTGGGAATTTGGGGAAAAGAGCGAGCGATTCCCGCTACAATTTGCCATCACTCACAGTCACTCAATGGGGGCACTCGCCCACGCTGTTGCCGGTCTTGGCATTGTCAGATTACTCGATTATTCAGTACAAGCAGACATAGAGAAAGGCAACGTTATCGAAATTCTCCCCGGCACTGCACCGCCGGCAATGAAAGTACACCTTGTCTATCCTAGCAGTCGTTATATCCCGGCGAAAACCCGTCTCTTTATCGACTATTTTATGGACTCCATTCTTCCGAATGTGGCAAAACAGAATCGGGATATTGATTATTTTATTTAATCGAGCATTAGATTGAATGTAGAACGACTAAGACAATTTATCCCATCGCCGGAGCGAATATCCCGCTCTTATCACAATCCCGCGCCGGCAATTGTGGCAACTTCAATGTTGGAAATGGATAATCGATCTCTGACAGTTGCATAAATGAGATTTGTCGAGAGGCTTTGAGCTTCTCATCTGCAGGCGCTCGCGCTTTCTGGTCACACGATCATTCCCTCCCGCCGAGAATTAGATTTAAGAAGTATAAAAATTTCTGATATTTTTCCCACATCTACAGAAACAAACTATCTTTATGATATAAGACGATTCATCCCATCGCCGGAGCGAAATATCCCGCTCTTATCACAATCCCGCGCCGGCAGTTGTGGCGTTATCTCGCCGGAATAAAATATCCCGTCCTCACAATAATCTCACCTGGCAGTTGTTGCAACTTCAATGTTGGAAATGGATAATCGATCTCTGACAGTTGCATAAATGAGATTTGTCGAGAGGCTTTGAGCTTCTCACCTGCGGGCGCTCACTCTGTCTGGTCACACGATCATTCCCTCCCGCCGAGAATTAGATTTAAGAAGTATAAAAATTTCTGATATTTTTCCCACATCTACAGAAACAAACTATCTTTATGATATAAGAAGATTTATCCCATCGCCGGAGCGAAATATCCCGCTCTTATCACAATCCCGCGCCGGCAGTTGTGACGTTATCTCGCCGGAATAAAATATCCCGTCCTCACAATAATCCTGCGCCGGCAATTGTGGCAACTTCAATGTTAGAAATGGATAATCGATCTCTGACAGTTGCATAAATGAGATTTGTCGAGAGGCTTTGAGCTTCTCATCTGCGGGCGCTCGCGCTTTCTGGTCGCACGATCATTCCCTCCCGCCGAGAATTAGATTTAAGAAGTATAAAAAAAGATCTACTGTTTAATCAGTAGATCTTATCTCAAATGCACTTTGTTGAATGAATCCCTATATGAGTCTACAGCGCACAACGATCTAATAACGCTTCGATACTCTTGAAAGAGAGCCCGGTATGACTTGTTAAACCAATTTGACAGGTTTTACTCATTGATGCGCCGATATCAAACTGCTCTACAGCATCTGCCGGTAAGCGCTTCAAACTATTTTCATTAATCTCCGGCACGGTAAAACCTTTCGCGCCGGCAAAACCGCAACATTCGATATTAGTCAGTACGACTTCATTGGCACAGGCGTTGGCTAGCTTGAGTAGATCTTGACTACCGCCGGCTTTGGCAACGCTACAAGGTGTGTGAAGCAGTAAACGGTCGAGCTTCTCCTCAATCGTTAATCTCGGCAACACTTCTTTTACCAAAAATTCTGTCGGACGATAGAGAATAATCCGCTCATCAATTAAGCCTGCTTTCTGCCAATCGTGAACTTGTAACGCACAAGGCGCATTATCCACATACACCGGGATTTCACCATAACGGGTTGCGGTTAATAAGGCTTGATTGAGCTTCTCCGCCATCGATTTTGCTTCTCTATTCGCCTTTGCCGAAGTAAAGGGTTGCCCACAACAGAGTCCCCCTAAATGATCCGGAAAAAATGGGGTAAAACCGGCTTTCTGCAATAGGCTAATAACGTGATCAAAGGTATTCTCTTTGCCTGCTTTTGCCGGAGAGTCGATACTGCCTTTCCCCTGTAACTCCTGCAAATTTCGATTCACACAAGTGGAAAAATAGACCACTGAATTTTCAATCTTACTCGGCACCGGTAATATCGGCACTTCGCTCGCTACTTTCGGCATCATTGTTGGAATAACAGGAATGCCTAAGAAGGTATTGTGTAATTGACTGCTCCAACGATGCGCTTTATCCACACCGAAACTTTGCACCCGATTGAGCGCAAAACGAGAAAATTTCTCTGCTTTGCCAAAATGATTGCCGGAAAACCGCACTAGACTTCCGCGATTTTTAGGGCGCAATGATTTGATAAATGCACCGGTATTAATCCCCACAGGACAGCGCTGACCACACATGCCTGTTTCGGCACAGGTTTCAATCCCTGCATATTGATAGGTGCGATTGAGCTTGGCAAAGAGCTCTCCACTCTCTCCGCTTCTTGGCAACATCTGCATATTGCGATGAAGTGCAATTCTCTGTCTCGGCGTTAAAGATAAACCATCTGACGGGCACGCCGGTTCACAAAACCCGCACTCAATACAATCTTGGATCAGCTTATCCGCGGCGGGAATCGATTTAAAAGAGGTGATATGAAGCGCTTTATTATCGGTAATAATCACATCAGGATTGAGGATATTATCCGGATCAAAGAGCGCTTTAATATCCCGCATTACCCCATAGATCTCACTGCCCCATTCTGTCTCCACAAAAGGCGCAATATTTCGCCCGGTTCCGTGCTCCCCTTTAAGAGAACCACCATATTTCACCGCCACCACTTCGGCGAGCTCATCCATAAAACGGTCAAATTGCTTCACCTTTTTCTTTGAAGTCATCTCCGGCGCTAAGATAAAGTGTAGATTCCCCTCCAGTGCATGCCCCATAATGGTGGCTTCAGGGAATTTATGCTTCTCAAAGAGCGCCGTTAGCGCCTGAACACCCTCAACGAGATGTTCCATCGGGAAGACCACATCTTCAGGAATCACGTGCGCGCCACTTTTGCGCCCTTTCGCCACAATCGGCAACAATCCTTTTCGAGTATTCCAATATTGTGTCGTAATGGCGGTATCGGTCTGAAATCCGGTATATTCTACGATCTTAAAATCGGCAAAGACGGATTCTATCTCTTTGATCTTCTGCGTTAAATCTGCTTCCGATTGCCCCATTGTTTCAATCAAAAGACAGGCGCTATCCCGATCAAGCGGACGATAGAAGAAGCTCGGTAAGTCCGCAATCGCCTCCCCAACAAGATGAAGCGTTCGTCCATCAAAGAGCTCAACCGCTTCCACTGGCGCACGTTCACGCAATGCTTTCACCGTTTCACAACATTCCCGAAGCGAGGTGAAATAGATAAATGCCGACGCTTTATGCCGATATTCCGGCACAGTGTGATAGACCACTTCGCTCACAAACCCCAGCGTTCCCTCTGAACCGACAATAAGATGCTTTAAAATCTCAATCGGATCTTCAAAATCGATCAAGGCATTGACGCCATAACCGGTAGTATTTTTCAGGCGATATTTAGTGGCGACTTTCTCTTTCAAAAGCGGATTCATCATAATCCGTGCCCGTAAGGCAAGAAGCTGATCTAGAAAGTGTGCATACTTCTCTCGAAACTCAGCTACACTCTCTCTATCCCTTGTATCTAAAACACAACCATCAAAGAGCACTAAGCGAATATCGGCAATGGTATGATAACTATTATTCTTCGTACCACAGCACATTCCGCTACTGTTATTGGCCACAATACCGCCGATACGCGCCACATTAATAGACGCAGGATCAGGCCCAATTTTACGCTGATAGGGTAATAAGGCTTGATTCACCTGTGCGCCAATGACCATTGGGCCGACCGTCACTTTTTCGCCTTTCTCAGTGATTTCAAGCTTGGTGAATCCTTGCCCTAATAGTACTAGCACCGATTGGCTTGAAGTTTGTCCTGAGAGCGATGTCCCCGATGCTCTAAAGGTGAGTGCCACGCCACATTCCCGCGCGATGGGCATTATTGCCATCATCTCTGCCTCATTCTCTACGCGAATGACCACTTGAGGAATATAGCGATAGAGACTCGCATCCGTTCCGTAAGCAAAGCGGTAGAAATAATCAGTATAGACCCGCGATTCTCCTAAAATAGCCCGAGCTTTCTCGGCAAAGGCTTCGTGCGCACTATCGAGCGCCTCTTCTCTCATATAAATATTCTTCTCCATTACAACTCTCTTTCTTCTCTCTTTTTTTCTTATTATGGGTGGTTATGAATACCGATTCCAAAGCGCTCCATTTCTACTCTATCCTTCTGAAGCGCTGAATGGGTCATCTATTTTCTTAACGTGAAAGCAACAAGGATCTATCAATATATCTCACTATATTATTGTGTTCATTATTGAATATCACTATAAATACAACCATTGATGTATCAATATATTAGAAATAACTATTTAAATAAATGACTATTTAAATAAATGGCTGATTGAATAAATAATATTAAATCGGAATATTTAAAAAAATGATCCCTCTCCACACATTTGGACACACAAGTACTATAGTTAATGGTAGTACAAATCATTGTATTGCTAATATAGCGTTAAGATAGCATCAATACCTATAGCGCTGATGAATCACTATCCCTACTTATCCCAAGAATATAAACCGTTTACCCACAAAGTTATCCACAGGATGATTGTCTCTAAAATCTATGATCTATTCTCGATGAGTAGAATCGCCGACTATTATAGAACCTTTATGCCCCAAAGGATTGTGAAATATTGAAATATCTTTCGATAAATTCACAGAGAAGTTGATTTTAGAGAATTAATCCCCATTGTCGATAGCAGTTTAGTAATAATTCACTTACATTGTAGGTTTGCCTCACAATAATGAGATTTGAATCTCCCTTAGGCATCAAAGATTCCCTACAATCGTAGCAAAGAACAGATGAAGGAACTTTATGAGTGATAATAAAAAAACAATACTTCCCGCTGTTGAGAATGAGATCAAAGGGCATAATGAAGTGATTGTAGAGGGCGATACGATATCGAATATTATCCATATCCTCCCCTTACACGATCGCCCATTCTTCCCGCCCCAAATCGCGCCGCTTCTGCTCAACGAAGAACCTTGGCTCACCACACTCGATTCGATTATGGATAATCGTACGCGCGTTGTCGGGCTGATTTTAAGTAAGAAAGAGACCAAAACAGATCTCACCGCCGATGATTTTTATGAGTATGGTACGCTCATTCATATCCATCATCCCCATCGCGAAGATGGCAAAGTGCAATTTATCGCCCAAGGTATTCAGCGTTTTCGTGTCAAAAAATGGATCTCTAAAGAGATTCCTTTTGTGGCACAAGTGGAATATTTCGATGAAGCGATTATTGATAAGTCCGATGAAGTGCGGGCTTACTCTATGGCGGTTGTCAATGCGCTTAAAGAACTTATTCCCTTTAATCCGCTCTTCTCAGAAGAGTTAAAGCATTTTTTAACCCGTTACAACAGTAATGACCCATCACCCTTTGCCGACTTTGCGGCGAGTATGACCACAAATGGGAAAGAAGAGTTACAAGATGTGTTATCGACCATCCCCCTTGTCCCTCGTTTGCGGAAAGTATTAGCAATTATTGAGAAAGAGATCAAAATTGCCAAACTACATAACTCCATCCGTGAAGAGGTGGAAGATCAACTGACAGATCAGCAGCGGCAATATTTCCTACGGGAACAGCTCAAAGTGATTCAACAAGAGCTTGGCATCTCTAAAGATGATAAAGCCGCGGATATCGATAAATTTGTCGAACGTCTTCTGAATAAAGAGATTCCACAAGCGGCGCAAGAGCGCATTGATGAAGAGCTTGAGAAATTACAGATTCTTGAAACAGGATCGCCGGAATATGGGGTTACTCGTAACTACCTCGACATTATTACCGATCTACCTTGGGGCACGAAGACAGAGGATAATTTCAATCTTAAACACGCTCGCCGAGTGTTAGATAAAGATCACTTTGGCTTAGAAGATGTGAAAGATCGCATTATCGAAACCTTAGCTGTAGGGAAACGCAAAGGCGAGATCAAAGGGACAATTATTCTCCTTGTCGGTCCGCCGGGTGTTGGTAAAACCTCCATTGGGCGCTCTGTAGCAGATAGCCTTGGCCGTAAATTCTACCGCTTTAGCCTTGGTGGTGCCCGCGATGAGGCGGAGATCAAAGGTCATCGCCGGACTTATATTGGCGCAATGCCGGGGAAATTGATCCAAGCACTTCGGGAAACCAAAGCCGATAATCCAGTTATTATGCTTGATGAGATTGATAAAATGGGGCAATCCTATCAAGGCGACCCAGGTTCAGCACTCCTTGAGGTGCTTGATCCTGCGCAAAATCACGATTTCCTCGATCACTATCTTGATGTGCGTTACGATCTTTCAAATGTTCTCTTTGTCTGTACCGCAAATACCCTCGATTCTATTCCGCCGGCGTTACTAGACCGAATGGATGTGATTCGTCTCTCGGGCTATATCTTAGAAGAGAAATGCAAAATCGCGCGCCAATATCTCTGGCCAAAACAGTTAGAGAAAGCAGGCTTTGACAAGAAAGAGCTGAAGATCACAAGTGGCGCAATTGAGAAGATCATTGATGATTACGCACGGGAAGCCGGTGTACGTCAACTAGAGAAGCAACTCGGGAAAATTGTCCGTAAATCTGCGGTCAAATTTGAAACCGAAGAGTTAGAGTCGCTCTCTATCGGTGTGAATGATGTCGTGCCGATGCTCGGTAATCCGTTCTTTAATCGAGAAAAGCCACTACAGCATGTCGGCGTTGTCACCGGTCTTGCTTGGACTTCAATGGGTGGCGTTACCTTACCGGTGGAAGCGGTCAAAGTGCACGATCATCAGCGCGGCATTAAATTGACCGGTAAGCTCGGTGAAGTGATGCAGGAATCTGCTAATATTGCCTATAGTTATATTATGGCCAATGCGAAAGAGTTAGGATTACAAGAGAGCTTCTTCGAAAAAGCCTTTATCCATATTCACGCACCGGAAGGCGCCACACCGAAAGATGGACCCAGTGCTGGGATTACCCTCGCCTCTTGTTTAATGTCTTTAGCCTTAGATAAAGCCCCCAGAAATATTGCCATGACCGGCGAGCTCACCTTAGTGGGGCAAGTATTACCGATTGGTGGCGTGAAAGAGAAGCTCATTGCGGCAAAACGAGTCGGGATTAAAGAGATCATCTTCCCGAAAGGCAACAAGAAAGATGCCGATGAGTTACCCGACTATCTACGAGAAGGTTTAACGCTCCACTTTGTCGAAGACTTTACCGAAGTGGCAAAATTACTCTTCTAATTTAGATATTCATCATTGATATTCTTATTAATGGAAGCTCTCTGATCATTCAGAGGGCTTTTTTGTTGTATGTTTCTCTAATAGCTATCCCATCGCCGGGACGAATGATCCCGTTCTTACACCAATCCCGCGCCGGCGGGTTTGGCAATTCTCAATACCGATGAGTGAGATAATCTCTTCTCTACTATCAATATACATACAGCTTAAATTGGATTGAGAAGTCATAGGATTCCTCATCTGCGGGCGCTCTCTCTTTCTGGTTGCACGATCATTCCCTCCCGCCGGGAATTAGCCCTTAATTAAAATAAATAAGAAAGTTAATCCCATCGTCGGGACGAATGATCTCGTTCTTGCAACAATCCCGCGCCGGCAGGTTTGGCAATTCTCAATACCGATGAGTGAGATAATCTCTTCTCTACTATCAATATACATACAGCTTAAATTGAATTGAGAAGTCATAGGATTCCTCATCTGCGGGCGCTCTCTCTTTCTGGTTGCACGATCATTCCCTCCCGCCGGGAATTAGCCCTTAATTAAAATAAATAAGAAAGTTAATCCCATCGTCGGGACGAATGATCTCGTTTTTATAACAATCCTGCCCGATGGGTTTGTCTTGGAATTAACTCTTATTAAAACTCATATTTTAATATCGTATCTTTTCCACAACAGATTGGGATTATTAATCTCTGATCAAATGACCGCTTGAATAAAGCTATAAGCTCCCCCTTTACATCATACTTTTTTCTATTTTTTAGGATTTTTTTAGAAAATTTTTCATCAAAAAAAAGAAACTCTCAAAAATTATTAAAATTACAACAAACTTCTAAAGTGATCTATTAGCAGCTTTCCCTCCCCCCAAAAAAACCCAAAAAATAAATAAATATCAATAAGATAAATAATTTTATTATTTTGTAATGTTAAAAATTCAAATTACTTTTTTGTTGTACTTTTAATAAAGTTGCAGATATTTTTGTATTATTTATGTAAATTTTATTTGATTAATGTAGGAATTTACGTTTTAATATGAGTCGTGGATGAGATACATCTAAATTTATTTTTAATCGATCGTGGCGAATGCCACACAATGGAGATATTCATTATGATGAAGAAAAGCATTTTCGCAGTAGCAGTAGCTTCTGTTTTAACTTTAGGCGCAGCACATGCTGAAACAGTTCTTTACGGTTCAATTCGTTACGATTACGAAAGCAAAAAAATCCAAGGAATGGAACAAGATAAAGAAGGTCACAATCCTATTAAGAAAGTCACTAGCAATCGTCTTTCAAACCTTAATGATGCAGGTTCACGTATCGGTTTGAAAGGTTCTGAAGATTTAGGTAACAACAATGCAGTTATCTATAATCTTGAGTGGGGCTTTGATGGTATGATCCAAGACGAGTCAAAAGACAGCAAATGGACTACACGTAAAGCAATCTTAGGTTTAACTGGTGATTGGGGTACCGTAACAGCAGGTCGTCAAGATAACCCATTCAAAGTAACAATCGTTAACGATTCTGTAACGGATGACTTCAATGGCGGTAACGTGATCTCTTCAGCAGCACAACGTGCGATGACAACTTCATTACTTGCCCAAGGTTTGTCAAAAAACAGTGTTACATTTAAAGATGGAAAGCCCGTAGAAGGCGATTTTGTTAACACTGTTAATAGCACAAAATTCTCACGTGTAGGTAAAGTAATTGCTTATACAACACCTGAATTTGCTGGTTTCCAAGCGAATGCAGCAGTAATGATGGATTCTGATCTTTATCCTACTAACAACCGCAAAAATGCTGACCTTTGGACAATCAATGCACGCTATGCTTATGACTTAGGTGCTGATAACCAAATTCTTGCAAAAGTAGGTTATATCCAAGGT
The DNA here is from genome assembly GCF_038500265.1 of Ignatzschineria larvae DSM 13226. Taxonomy (NCBI): domain Bacteria; kingdom Pseudomonadati; phylum Pseudomonadota; class Gammaproteobacteria; order Cardiobacteriales; family Ignatzschineriaceae; genus Ignatzschineria; species Ignatzschineria larvae. The sequence goes on from NZ_CP150637.1 coordinate 1,910,768, forward strand.
AAAGTAGCTGGCGCTCCTTCAGGTCAAGAAATTAATTCAAACACGGGTCGTTACGATGAGAACAATAATGGTCGTTACTCATCTAAAGTTTGGGGCCTCTACTTAGGTTACCTCTCAGATGATATTAAAGTATCAGCTTCTTATGCAGATGGTACACATAAAGAAGAAGATGCAAATAAACAAAAAGCAAAAGGTTGGGATTTAGGTGCTAGCTACTCTTTCGGCCCTAACTACTTCAGCACCATTCGTGCAGCTTATGGCCAAAACGAAGTAAAAGTTGGCGGCGAGAAAAGCAAGATGAAATCTTGGGCTGTTGGCTTCGAGCAAAAACTCTCTACTCGTACACGTGCATGGGTTGAGTACGGTGCAGAAGAGACTAAATTCCACGGTCAAGGTAACGCAAAACAGAAAGACAACGTAGTATCTGTAGGTATGCGTCACGACTTCTAATTCAACGCTTACTTCATGTAAGCTAGAAGTCAAATGTCAGTAAGACAGATCCCATCTCTTCGGAGGTGGGATTTTTTATGGTTTTGATATTAAATAAAACCTCTTCAAAAATAAGAGATTTTATAAAAATAATAGTGGCACTTATCATTGTAAATAATTATAATATTCAGCGATATTTTTAAATTTTTATTTACAATATCGATCACTTCTAATAATAAGTGATATAGCGTTTTCATTCATAGGGAGATGATGAAGCAGAGACCTGCCCTCTTTACATAAGGTATTTCTCGGGGCTCGCGACTATGGCTATTATCGAATAGCATTCATTCGATAATCCGATTATCTCACCTTAAGAAGAATCCTAATTATGAGAATAATGAACAAAACCCTCATCGCAGCAACGCTCACTTCCCTACTTACTATAACCTATGCGCAAGCGGATACCACACTGTACGGCTCCATTGGCTTTGAATATCAGAGCAAAAAGTTTGCTAGCGATGCGCCCAATGAAAATGGCACCTTCTCTCGGGAACGTCTCTCGAATATCGGCACGGCAGATCATGAGTTTGGTTTTCGCGGTACGGAATCCCTCGGCGGCGATACCTCTGTTATCTATAATCTTGAATGGAAATTCCATGCCGATAATGATAACTACCAAGATGGCTTAACGACACATGTTGCCTATTTAGGCTTAACCGGCAATTGGGGAACGTTTAAAGCGGGGCGTCAAGATAATCCCTTTAAAGTGATGCTCGTCGATAGCACTGTCAATGATGATTTTAATGGTTCAGATGTGATCTCATCGGCAGCCGAGAGCGCGATGACAACCGCACTTGGTGGTGTAGGAATTACCATGTCGAATAGCAACAATACTTACAATGGCTTTGATATTACCCATATTGACTTCAAAGGTAAAAATCCAACGATTATTGTAAATGAAGAAGCTGAAAATTACTTCGATGGCACAACCATCTCTTATACCGATTACTCCCATTTTGGTCATACATTAAGTTATACCACTCCGGACTTTGCAGGATTTCAAGCAAATGCCGCGATTATGATGAATGCGGCGCTCTACCCTGAAAACCACAAAAAAGGGATCGATCTTTGGACGATTAATGCTCAATATGGTATCGATGCCGGCGAAGGTCAGATCTTAGCACAAGCAGGTTATATCCAAGGACATTTAGTCGATCGGGATAAATCCAAAGTTTGGGGGGCTTTCTTAGGTTACTTAAGTGACGAGTGGAATGTGACTGCATCTTATGCCGATGGTAATTACCATAAAGCGCCGACTGCCATCACAACTGCACAAGGTACAACCGCTTCGATCAGCAATAAAGCGAAATCAAAAGGTTGGGATTTAGGTGCAAGCTTCTCCTTTGGGGCAAACTATGACAATACCATTCGTGCAAGCTATGGCCAAAATCAAGTCAAACAATTTGGCGCAAAGGATAAAGTGAAGTCTTGGGCGATTGGTTATCAAAATAATCTCTCAAGCAGAACCACCGCTTGGGTTGAATATGGGGTTGCTAAAACCACCTTTAATCAACAATTCAACAACCTAGAAGCACAGAAAAATAGCGTAGTTTCCATCGGTCTTTCCCACGATTTCTAAATATTCACGTGACAGAAGATAGCGCTATCTGAGCTACAAAACAGCATTTAATAATATCGATAAGCATCAATCCCATCACAATATAGTGGTGGGATTTTTTGTATCATTCATACAACTTAAAGGAGAATAATTCTCAATTAAATAATCGAGATCCTCTCTTTTTTGTCTATTTCCTACACAAAATAAGCATGATATTTATAAAAATAACAACAAAATCAAAAATATCATGATTCGTTGCCCCCCCTGATAAATAGAGCTGATGATCGACTTTGACCTCTCATTTTTTACCATAAAACTTATCATTTATGATAAAAAAGTTGTATAAATGATAACAAATGGTTAATATCTCCTTTAAGGGATGTTTTATATCAGTATCCTATAAAAATATTCACCCTATTTGGATACTATTTCTATATTGACTTCATTGGAGATCATCATAATGAAAAAGAGTATTTTTGCAGTAGCTGTAACTTCTGTTTTGACTCTAGGTGCGGCACACGCTGAAACTGTTCTTTACGGATCCATTCGTTACGATTATGAAAGCAGAAAAGTTGAAGACACATTAGTGGCTCATCAAAATGCAGGTGGCACTAACTATACATGGGAAGGCAAGCGCCTCTCTAACCTCTCTGATGCCGGTTCTCGTATCGGGATTAAAGGTTCTGAAGATTTAGGAAACGGTAATGCGGTCATCTATAATCTTGAGTGGGGCTTTGATGGCATGACTCAAGATGAATCAAAAGGTGGCAAAAATCGTTTAGCGATCTTAGGTTTAACAGGCGATTGGGGGACATTCACAGCAGGTCGTCAGCATAACCCATTCAAAGTCACCATCGTTGATGATACCGTTGTAGATAACTTCAATGGTTCACATGTTGCTACTTCAGCGGCACAACGGGCAATGACAAGCACTTTAAATGGCGCCGAAACTATTAATAGCGCAAGCTATAGCCGAGTAGGTAAGGTGATTGCTTATACAACTCCCAACTGGGCGGGCTTCCAAGCGAATGTTGCATTGATGATGGATAGCAGCCTTTACGGTAAAAATAATGAGAAAAACATTGACCTTTGGACTATCAATGCGCGCTATGCGTATGAATTAGGAGCTGACGGTACACTTCTTGCAAAAGCGGGTTATATCCAAGGCAAATTAGCAGATGTTAACAAGTCAAAAGCTTGGGGACTCTTCTTAGGTTATGAGCAAAGTGCATTTGGCGTATCATTCGACTATGCAAATGGTAACCACACACCAAAAGCTAATACGATCAACGCTGTTGCCGGCGATAAACAAAAATCTCAAGGCTGGGATTTAGGGGGTCGTTTCTCCTTTGGTCCTAACTACTACAGCAGTATCCGTGCAACTTATGGTCAAAACCAAGTAAAAGTGGATGGTCATAAAGATAAAGTTAAATCTTGGGCTGTTGGTTTTGAGCAAAAACTCTCTTCACGTACACGTGCATGGGTTGAGTATGGTCAAGAAGAGACTAAATTTGCAGATGCAAATGTTGATAAGAAAAAAGACAACACTATCTCTGTGGGTATGCGTCACGATTTCTAATCGTAAGATCAACACCTAATAATCACTCAGCGATTTTGAGTTAAAAAAGAACCCGCTACAAATAAAAAATGTAGCGGGTTTTTTATAGGATTTCTAACCCCTATCTCTCCATCAACATGCTCTTTCTTCTCTCCATCGGCGCCCCAATTAATCACAAATACTAAAAAACAACTTTATCAAAAATGATACAAATACGTTATTTCACACTCTCCAGCACTATCACTAGCGCCATTATTCAGAGGGATAACGGCTATAAACCTAGGTTTTAGGCTAAACTATCAACTTTCATAGAGGTTTATAACAAATATTTTTTATCTTTTTTGATAAAAAAGTTGTACAAATGATAATAGAAGTGTAATATACCGCTTAAAGGAACGTTAAATATTGGTAATATATGAAATTTAACGCATATATTATTGATCGACGCACTCCTAATTATTATTTCTTATACAACTCATTGGAGATTACACCATGATGAAAAAAAGTATTTTCGCAGTAGCTGTTGCTTCTGCTTTAACTTTAGGCGCAGCACAAGCTGAAACGGTTCTTTACGGATCAATCCGTTATGAATATCAAAGCGTAAAAGATTACAGTATCGCTAGAGATAACGAGAATCAATTAACAAAACTCACTAGCCAACGTTTATCAAACCTTGAAGATGCAGGATCACGTATCGGTATTAAAGGTTCTGAAGATTTAGGTAACAACAACGCTGTTATCTATCAACTTGAGTGGGGCTTTGATGGCATGGCTCAAGATGAGACTAAAGGCTTCAAAAACCGTTTAGCAATCTTAGGGTTAACGGGTAATTGGGGTACTGCAACAGCGGGTCGTCAAGATAACCCATTTAAAGTAACGATTGTTGATGATTCTGTACAAGATGACTTCAATGGTTCAACAATCTCATCAGCATCACAACGCGCGATGACAACAACGCTTGCTGCATCTAGCCCTGCATTTGGTACTAAATATGACGCAGGTTTCTCACGCGTAGGTAAAGTAATCGCTTATACAACTCCTGATTTTGCTGGCTTCCAAGCAAATGCAGCAGTCATGATGGATTCAGATCTTTACAAAGACAATAGCCGTAAAAATGCTGACCTTTGGACAATCAATGCGCGTTACGCTTATGATTTAGGTGCTGATAATGGCCAAATCCTTGCTAAAGCAGGTTATATCCAAGGTAAAGTTGCACCTTTAGTTGGCGCTACAAATGGTCGTTACTCTTCTAAAGCATGGGGCCTTTTCGTAGGTTATCTCTCTGATCCAATCAAAGTCACTGTATCTTATACAGATGGTAACCACAAATTAGAAGGCGATACACCTAAAGAAAAATCTAAAGGTTGGGATTTAGGTGGTAGCTACTCTTTCGGACCTAACTACTTCAGCACCGTTCGTGCGACTTATGGTCAAAGCGAATTAAAACAAGGCGATGCTAAAGATAAAGTTAAATCATGGGCGGTTGGTTTTGAGCAAAAACTCTCTACTCGTACACGTGCATGGGTTGAGTATGGTTCAGAAGAGACTAAATACTCTACACCTAACAGCGACAAGAGAAAAGACAACATCGTTTCAATCGGTCTTCGTCACGACTTCTAATAATTGCCTTACATCGTAAGGCTCCATTAGGATTCAATGACACAATCGAAAGATTGATGTTATAAGATAAAGTCCCATCGAGGTTTCACGACTTCGGTGGGATTTCTTTTTACCTAGCAAAAAGGGAGACTGAATCAATCACGGATATCACCCCATTCATTGTTAATGAACAATGCCTTATACTAGAATGATCACCATAAATATAGCAATATCGGTTCAAAATAAGCGTATTCAAATGCCGGCGCATCGGTTATAAGCAGCAAGAAAGCTGTTCTATCCGGCATCTTGCAAGTATTGTTTAGTACATTATGTTTTTGTTAAATCTCGCAATAGCTATTTAAAAACCATTTTTCTTAAACCAAATTTACTATATAAGGAAGATAGAGAGAATGCCTAATAATAAATCGTATCTATTAGTAATAGGTAGCGTTGCACTTATTACCACATCACTCTTCTCGCCTATTAATGCTGAAACAAGAAATGAGCTTTACGGAACACTCTCTTACGGCTTACAAAAACAGCAATCCAATCAACCGAATCTTCATTACACTCCTAACGATCAGCCTTCCCTACCCTCTCGCCCGCATTATCAGCACAAGGAGAAATCTCGTTTAACGCCGGATAACAAAATCGGTATCAAAGGGGAAAAACCCATCGGCAATGGTAATAGCATTATTTATCAATTTGAATGGGGAGATGGGAAATAAACGCTTGTTTTCACTCAAATCTAATCCACGGCGGGAGGGAATGATCGAGCAACCCGAACAATCGAGCGCCCGCAGGTGAGAAGCTCAAAGCCTCTCAACAAGATAGAGTGTATGCGCTGACTGATGAGCTCTTATCAATCTCTCGGCATTGCAAATGCCTAACTTGCCGGCGCGGGATTGTTGTAAGAACGGGATCATTCGTCCCGGCGATGGGATAAACTTGATTTGTGCATCTCTCTACAATTAGCGGTACAATATTGCATTATCATTAAAAACAATACTATTCATCAATAGAGATCCATTGAACCTTTTAAGCTTCAATCTCTATTTTATGGACTAAGAGGAGATGCAATGAAACAGACTATTGCCGTCATCGGCGCCGGCTCTTGGGGTACCGCCTTAGCGATTCATTTAGCGGCGAAACATTCTGTCAATCTTTGGAGCCATAATGCCGATCATGTTGCGGATATGGCGAATATTCGTCTCAATGAACGATTTTTACCCGAAACACCATTTCCTGATAACATCACACTTTTCGCTGATTTTAAAGCAGCCATCACGAATGTCGATGCGATTTTAATTGTAGTTCCATCGACGGCTTTTGATGAGATTATTCAGACATTAAAAGCCTGCCACCTACCCCAATTACCACCAATTATCAGTGCGACAAAAGGACTTGATCATCATACCAATGGCTTTTTGAGTGATTCCTTTTATGAGGCTTTCCCTAATGCCCATTTTACAGTGTTATCAGGTCCTAGCTTTGCTAAAGAAGTGGCAAAAGGCTACCCCACAGCCATTGCGATTGCCGGTAATCATGAAGCTGAATTAGCAGAAGTGATACCGCTTTTTCATCATGAACATATGCGGGTTTATGGCAACCTTGATATCAAAGGTGTGCAACTTGCCGGTGCTTATAAGAATGTCATTGCCATTGCTACCGGGATTTCTGATGGCTTAGGTTTTGGGGCTAATGCTCGTGCAGCCCTGATTACCCGTGGACTTGCAGAGATGACGCGACTAGGGCTTGCGCTCGGCGGGACAACGAATACCTTCCAAGGGCTTGCCGGCCTTGGAGACCTTGTACTGACGGCTACCGATAATCAATCCCGCAACCGCCGCTTTGGGCTCTATTTAGGTCAAGGGATGAAAAGTAGTGAAGCTTTTGAAAAAGTCGGTCAAGTCGTAGAAGGGGCGAATATCGTGAAGAATATCTATGAGCTAGGGGAAGAGATGGGTATTGAGTTACCGATTGCACAGCAAGTTTATAAAATTCTCCATAAAAATGTATTACCCAATGCTTCACTCTATCAACTACTCTCTCGTGAGCAAAAGACGGAATAGCCATACATACAAAAACTATCGATTTATTTTAACACCATGATCCTCTATCGCTCTGATACTGAATCATACAAATGAAGGAGATCACATGAGTATTACCACAGGAAAATATCCTTACACCCGTCCTCGCCGCATGCGCAAGGATGATTTTACCCGCCGTTTAATGGCTGAGAATGTCATTACTGCCGGCGATCTCATTCAACCGGTTTTTGTGATTGAAGGAGAAAACCGCCGGGAGCCAATTGAATCGATGCCCGGCATTGATCGTTTATCGATTGATCTACTCGTAGAAGAAGCAAGAATCCTCGCAGATCTGGGTGTACCTGCGATCGCACTCTTCCCAAATTTGAGTAATGAAGTTCGTTCGCTCGATGCGAAAGAGGCTTATAATCCCAATGGTTTAGTACAAACTGCGGTTCGTGCACTCAAAGCAGCCGTTCCGAATATCGGCGTCATTACCGATGTGGCACTTGATCCTTATACACTCCATGGGCAAGATGGTTTAACCGATACAGATGGTTATATCCTCAATGAAGAGACAAAAGATGTCTTAGTGCAACAAGCCTTAAGTCATGCCCGTGCTGGCGTTGATATTATTGCTCCATCTGACATGATGGATGGTCGGATTGCTGCCATTCGAGAAGTGTTAGAAGCAAATGGTTATATTAATACTAAGATTATGAGTTATGCCGCAAAATATGCCTCTGAATATTATGGTCCTTTCCGTGATGCTGTAGGCTCTCGGGAACTTCTTGGTAAAGCTGATAAAAAGACTTACCAAATGGACCCCGCTAATCGCCGAGAAGCCTTGCATGAAGTGGCGCTTGATATTCAAGAAGGGGCTGATATGGTGATGGTAAAACCCGGCATGCCTTATCTTGATATTGTTCGAGAAGTGAAAGATCAATTCCTACTGCCGACAATGGCTTACCATGTCTCAGGGGAGTATGCGATGATGAAAGCGGCCTTTGAAAAAGGCTGGCTAGATGAGAAAACGGTGGTTATGGAAACAATGCTCTGCTTTAAACGCGCCGGATGTGATGCGATATTGACCTACTTTGCCAAAGATATCGCACGCTGGTTAAAAGAGGATGCATAATCCTATAGACTGAAATAAAAAGAGAGGGTAATTCAATGAATTACCCTCTTTTCACATAAAATAGACTGCATGCATATCAATCTACTTTTATCTATCAAATAACGATCAACCTAGAATCTTCTGACCCCTTATTGATTTTATTGACAGAAAATCAGCCGTTACTTATTTATAACGCGTTTTTGTGAAGTATTTGTCAAATTGTGCTTGAGTTGCAAGTGCGATGCTTTTTGCTTCGTTTGCAGTTCTTAAAGCTTCATCAGCTTTTGCTTCTAAGTTTTGTGAAGCACAACCAACAGTGATTGCACCAAGAACAACTAATGCTGCTACTTTTACTAAGTTTTTCATTGTATTTATTTCCTTAAAAATAAAATAGTTAGAGATTTATAAACCAACTAACGATTTAATCAGTTAGTCCCGCCTATTTTGTAGTATTTGTCAACAAAATGCAAGGTAGTCTATAGAAATATCATACAGCTTAAAATCTTTTAATACTCTGTTTTTATAAATATTTTTAAGCATATCCATTTTTCATTATAGCTTCTTAGTAAAAATGGGTATAATTACCACTTTGTTCACTTTGAGAGTTTTAGCGCCATGCGCAATCAGATTACGCTCGTCTCCAAAATTGTAGGGATTTTTGTTACAAGCTTTAGCTTCACCTACTTAATTCCGATTATTATCTCTTACATCTATCACGATGGTCAGGCAAAGTACTTTTTTATCACTTTTTTGCTCACACTCGCATTAGGATTGATGCTTTGGGTGCCTTTTCATAAAACAGAAGGAAAGCTCAAAACCCGTGATGGCTTCCTCATTGTCTCTCTCTTCTGGACAAGCTTGAGCTTTATTAGCTCGCTACCGCTCATTATCTCACCGGCAGTAGAACTTCCTGTGATTCATGCCTTTTTTGAAGCAACCTCAGGCTTTACCACAACGGGTGCAACCGTCCTGACCAACCTGCAAGATCTCCCTAAATCGATTCTTTGGTATCGCACACAGCTCCACTTCTTCGGCGGTATGGGGATCGTTATTTTGGCAGTCGCTATTATGCCGCTACTCGGCATGGGGGGAATGGCGCTCTTTAAAGTAGAAGTCTCAGGCCCGATCAAAGAAGATAAATTGACTCCTAGAATTGCTCAAACGGCTCGTAATCTCTGGTCTGTCTACCTACTGCTACTATTTGCTTGTATCGTTACCTACTATATCGGTGGAATGGATCTTTTCGATGCCATTACTCACGGCTTTACCACTGTCGCAACCGCAGGATTCTCGAACTACGATGACAGCCTTGGGCACTTTGATAGTAAGTTTATTGATATTACAGCGATTATTTTTATGTTTATCAGCTCCATTAATTTCACTACCCATTTCCTCGCCTTTCGGCAGAAAAATATGCGTCTCTATTTTGAGAGCAGCGAGCTTCGAGCATTTGTTTTTATCTGCTTAACCGCCATATTTCTTGTCGGGCTAGGGCTTTATCAATTTAAAGTATTTGATTCCATTGGTGATATTATCCTTGAAGCGACTTTTGTTGTCATTGCCATGATCACGACAACAGGATTAGCGATTACAGACTTCAGCCAATGGCCAAGTTATCTGCCGATTCTGATTGTCTTTATCACCTTTATTGGAGGCTGTTCAGGCTCTACCGCCGGTGGCATGAAGGTGATTCGTATTATTTTATTAACCAAACAAGCCATGCGCGAGGTTAAACTGCTCATTCATCCCCATGGAAAGTTCCCGATACGCCTCAATCGTAAAGTGGTACATCCTGATATCCTTGGCAGCGTTTGGGCTTTTTTAGGTATTTACGCATTTTCTACAGCGATCTTAACACTCATTATGACCGCTTTTGGTCTCTCACCACTCGATGCCTTCTCAGCAGTTGCAGCATGTTTAAATATTACAGGCCCAGGCTTAGGACTTGTTGCAAGTAACTACGGCGCACTTCCTGAAGGGGCGCTCTCTATGCTGATGTTTACTATGATCTTGGGACGTTTAGAAATATTTACACTCTTTGTGCTCATTACACCAAGCTTTTGGAGAAACTAACAGCATAACAATGGGTTATCTGGCACATTCCGCTTTGGTAAGTTACTATCTATCTATTGACCAAATTTACAATTTAATCTGTTAAATTTTAATAAATTTTATTAACTTTAATTAAAAACAGTTAAAATCATAAACAAATAAATAGAGATGAGAAGCTTAATAAATATTTATTTTCCATGCATTACAAGCAAGAATCATTAATTAATATTATAATGAATACAAGTTATGACAAATAATGGATTGTTGCATGAAACAGACGATTGATATTGAAGAAAGTTGAACCTTCAATATATTTTGAGTACATAGCCTAAAAGAGGGTTTATATTATGACATCCACTACACCTAAAGTCTTATTTATCGATGATGATCAAGGACTTCAAGAGCTCATTCCTGAGTTATTAAAATATGAAGGATTTGATGTAAGCGTTGGGGGCAATGGCGTTGAGTGCTTAGAATTCCTTGAACATACTATTCCTGATGTTATTATTCTTGACGTCATGATGCCTAAGAAAAATGGCTGGGATACCTTAAAAGAGATTCGCAAAAATCATCCAAATCTTCCTGTCATTATGCTCTCTGCAAAAGGGGACAGTATCGATCGGGTACTTGGCCTTGAGCTTGGTGCAGATGACTATATCTCTAAACCATTTGATGATCGTGAATTGATCGCTCGTATCCGCACTAGAATGCGTTTACAAACCCAGGCACTTGAAGATAATGGGGATGATCGTGAACAATCGCCAATCATTGAAATTCATGATTTAGTATTGAATCCTGCACAATTCCAAGCAACTTTCAAAAAAGAGCCTATTAATCTCACTAGCACCGAGTTCTCTATTCTCCACTACATGGCAAAACGCCGAGGCGAAACCATTAGTCGAGATGAGCTCAGTAAAAATGTCTTAGGGAAACGCCATCAAACCTTTGATCGTGTCATTGATATGCATTTAAGTAATATTCGCAAAAAATTACCATCTCGAGATGATGGTTATCCTTGGTTTAAAACAGTTCATGGCTTAGGATATCTCTTTTTAGATGAATAAGCGTTTTCTCTCATTCCCTGCATAATGTAGCGTTATTCAAGGGACTAGGGAAATGATATACAGGGGGATTCATGGGGCGTTTTCAGCTACTCAACCGATTAAGCATCCGTGTCTTTATCACTATTTGGATCAGCATGGGGCTCATGATCTCCCTTACACTTCTACTGCCTAAATTTGATCAAAGGCGAGCATTACCGACGCCCGAAAAGGAGCAGATTTTTTATAAAACGAAAGTCTCTCATATGCTCTTTAGCGCACCCACAGATCGCTTTCGAGACAATAAAGGGGAAGCGAATCTCCTCGTGATCCCTGATGATACTGCTGAACGCTACAATGTCATTCACAATCTTGAAGATGAAAGTGTGATTAACTTCGTCATTAGCACGCTCCCTACCCACAAAATGTATCAACAAGAGATCGAGGATATCGAACTTATCGGCCCTATTCGCTTTGATAATGACAGCAATGCGTACTATCTCACAGTGACTGCATTCCCTCAGTTCTACTATCTCTCACGACTCTATGATGCGCCCTACCTCATATTCCTCTTAATGCTCTTTATTAGCTTGCCATTCGCTGCACTTTTAAGCTGGTCTTTAACCATTCCAATGAAGAATCTACAAAAAGCAGCAGAGCGCGTACGAAAAGGCGATTGGCGTGTTGATCGCTATTTAGAGGAGCGAGGGCCTTTAGAATATCGTTATCTTGCAAAAAGCTTTAACGATATGATTCAAACACTGAATATCGCTAGAGATGAAAAAGCACGCCTCTTTGCCAATCTCTCCCATGAATTACGTACGCCGTTAACCCGTATTCATCTTGCCAATAGCCTTATTCGTATTAAAAATATTGAAGCCATTACCAATGAGGTCAAACGGATTAATGATAATCTTTTATTAGTCGAAGATCGAATTCAAGCCATGCTCTCCCTCTCTAAGCAAACAATTTTGAATGAGGTCTTAATGGAAGAGATAGCGCTCCCTGACATCTTAATCCCACTTTTAGAAGATGCAGCTTTTGAAGCTGAGGAAAATGGTAAAGAGCTCCTATTTAATGATCCGCCCGATATTACTATCGAAGCTAATGCTGAACTCTTTTTAAGCGGAATTGAGAATATCATCCGCAATGCGATTCACTATGCGGCCTCCAAAATAGCTGTCTCTATTCACGTTCAGAATAAGCAATTGATCATTAATATCCACGATGATGGCCCCGGTATTTTAGAGAAAGATCTCCCGCAGATTTTTGAACCGTTCTATCGTGGTGAGCGCCCAGAAGGTATGCAAGATTATGGAGGATCAGGCTTAGGCTTAGCTATTGTCAATCAGATGGTCACGTTACATCGAGGATCTGTTAAAGCCGAAAATGATCAAGGCTTATCTATTACGCTCGTCCTACCACTTAAGCATAGTAGCTAAACCGCATTAAAATAAGCGCTTTTATAGTAAGATCAGTTCAAAATAAGCTCATTTAAATGCCGGCGCATCAGCTGATCGAGGCGAGGAAACTATTCTATCTGCCATCTTACAGGTGTTGTTTAATACGGTTTGATCTTCTTTTACAGTTCTACGCTAGCGACATAAACAACATTTTCCTTAAAGCAAATTTACTATAACATCCTATTTTACAATGCTTTAGAAACGGACCAGATCCCTACTAAAGGCTTCACTTGCCAAAAAGAAGCACCGTACATACGGCCATTCAGGTAGATACGAGCGAGAGTCCCATCGAGATAGAGTGCATTTTGACAGGCTAATTGCTCTTTGAAGTAGCTAGCAAACTCATAAAAGTTTACCTGATCTTCCGTCACGACAAAATGGACTTCCTGCCCATCATTGACAGCGCAAACACCGCTTCTAATGCGAAGGCTATCCGAATTTTTGATAAAGTGGGGGTTATATTGCCCATTTGTTAAGAGCATTGGTCCCGATTGCACTGCCTCTTTAATCGTTTGATAATTACCCTTAAATCGTGCTTGAAAACTATCACTATCCATCACAACAGCTCGATTTTGCTTAGTAATATAGAATACACCATTAGGAAAGAGCGAAAAATTACCTCGCCCTTCATTCGATTTCACCAAATTAAGTGGCATGAGTAATTGGGAGTTCTCAATATGCAGCCCAAGTGGCTTATAATCCTTAGTATAGATCCCGGAGTTAATCGCAAATAATAGTGTTTCATTATCTTGCCGCAAATATTGATTCAACTTATGAAACGAGCCAAAATTGGTTTCAGTAGTGGGGTCTTGCCAATGATGCACTAAAGAGAGCTGTTTCAGATCGAGTGTTACATCAACATAACGTTTATCTTGGTAACGTAACATGGAAACATTTAAGCCCTTCGCCTGATTCGCTAAATCAAGGTCACTCGCCTGACTCAAAACAGGACACAATAACGAAGCGATCATCACAGTTCCCATCACAGATACCACGGTTCTCAAACGAGAAAAATAATCTTTTTGAGCGACTTGATCACATAATACTGAATTGGGCTTAAACATTGCTTTTCCCTCAATCTCAGATGAGTTTTAGATTTGTAATGCTTGGAGTAGCTCTTTTAAGAGTTTTGGATGTGTGACAACTACGGTACCGCTTGCGGCAACATCTTCATTACCACGATAATCTGTAACGAGTAGTCCTGCTTCTCTTGCGACTAATTGTACCGCTTTTAAGGTTGCTAAATCAAAAGTCGCTGCATAGTAAGCACTATATTCCCCCTTGATGACAAGCGCGCTATCCTTCGCAAAATCGCCTAAGATACGCTGCATTCTTGTCCGGCGTAACATTGCACCGAAACGAGTGATCTCTTGATCGAGAGGCGCAACTGCCGTTAAAAGTGCGGCATTTTCAATTTTACCATCGCTCTTACCGAGGCGAACCCGTTGCTCTTCATCTTCACAAAGAACACCATCACCTTTAGACGCTTCCGCGACAATTTTATTGGCAATTGGATCATAGATCACCGCAGATTGTAACTCCCCATCCATCTCTAAGGCGACTGTAATCGAGAAATGGGACTGCATTTGGCGGAAATTCTCCGCACCACTTAAACTCACATACCATGAGAAACGAGAGTCTGTCACTTTCCCTGGATGAAAGTTGGCATAATAAGCGTGATCTGGATAAAAACTGAGTAATCCTTCGATCACACTATTTTCAATACTCTCATAGAACTGTTGAAACAGTGCATCATCAGCACGTTGTTCAAAGTTAAGGCGCTCTAAGCGATAGTAGATAGAACGGATATGACGGCCCGACTCAATTGCCGCCTGTTTTGCAACTTGGGTAAATGAACTCATGAAACTCTCTTAATTGTTAAAGATAAAAATAGATCATCAGGTCTATGGATATAAATCCTGACTAGTTGAGGTAATCGCCTCGAAAATAGCCTTTTATTGTACCCCATTGTGCGCTAAATTCGTATGGAAAATTCAGATTTCGTAAAATAGCGTCAGTCTTAATGGCGCAATAAAAAACGGCAAGCCCATTATTCTCACCGTTTTACTATTTCTAGATCATTTCAACTAAAGATATTGTCGCTTCAAACCATCGCCGGGACCTTTGCGTTTAACCGGCGGTGTAGGTTCAGATGTTTTATCTGGAGTTACCGGCTCTGAGGGTTCATCTTTGGGAGATTGATCCTCGGAAGATTGATCCTCGGAAGATTCCAAAGTCGATGCCTCGCTTTCTACATTCCCCTGCTCTTGAACATTAGTTGCAATCTCTTCTTGAGTATTATCCGTTTTATCCGCTTGATGAGCCGCTATCTCATTAACATCTACATTATTAGAAGCTCTACTATTTGAATCCGTACTATCTGAGCCCGTACTATCTGAATCTGTATCATCTGAATCTCCGGCACTATCAGCCGTTGTAGTTGCCCGTTTTTGAGGGTTTTTCATCGGAAAAGCAATGGCAAACCAGAGCATGAGCAATCCTGCACCCACTAATAACGCCGGTAACTTGGTGAAGTAACCGAGAATTAAACTCGCCACCATACCACCGATAGAGGCACCAAGAAATTGACTCGAAGAGAAGAAACCCATCACCATCCCACGATTATGTTCCGGTGCTAAACGACTCATCAAAGAGGGTTGCATCGCTTCCATCAGGTTAAAGCCCCAGAAGAAGAGGGTCATAAAGATGAGTAAATACCAATAATCTTCAACAAAAGCCAAAGCAATAAGAGAGATCACCAATGTTGCAATCGCCGTTAAAAAGAAACCTCTAAATTTCCGAAAACGCTCAGCCACTCCAATCGCAGGAAAGACTAATAACATTGCTATCACAAATCCGGGAAGATAGATCTTCCAAGAATCCTGTGGCTCAAATCCAGCTTTATCTAGTAAAAGCCAAGGAAATACGGTAAAACCTAAGGTTAAAATCAGATGAAGCATAAAACCGCCAAAATAGAGACGATTAATATCCCGATCCGACCAAGCTTCTTTCATAGAGTGTAGTAAAGGGCGTTTTTCTTTGCGATTAACCTTATGCTGCTCACTCTTCGGCAATTGCCAAATGGTCACATAGATCGCAATAATCCCTAATAGCGCACAGAGTGAGAAGATACCCATCCCGCCGAGAAAACCATAGATAAGCGGTGAAATAAAGATCGCAAGCCCAAAGGTAATCCCGATACTCATCCCGATAATGGCCATTGCTTTACCGCGAATCTCTTCACGCACCACATCACTGGTAAAGGCTAGTACTACCGCCGAGATTGCGCCGGCCCCCTGTACTACGCGCCCCCAGATTGCAAAATGAATCGAGTCGGTAAAAGCAATCATCAAGCTTCCGATTACAAAAAGCCCCATACCAAGTACAATCGTCACTTTTCGGCCGAAATAATCGGACAATGAACCAAAGAGCGGTTGTAAAATGATCTGTGTGAGTGCATAGCTACTAATAAAGAGTCCAGCCAGAAATGGCGTAGAGCCTTGTAGTTCCTTAGTATAGAGTGAATAGATCGGTAGAATAATAAAGATCCCAAGCATACGGATGGCAAAGAGCCCAGCCAATTTTGAACTTAGCGTCCAATCCCCTTTTGATAGTTTATGAAGATTCCCGGTATCTACTGATGTTTGATTCTCTTGAGCCGGCGATATGGTTGTTTTCTTATGCATCATCTATGCCTCATCTCTTAATTGTAGTAATTCTTGATAGAGCGTATTTTTAGGCCGCCCTGTCACTTGATGTAAAATCCCCGAAATTTGCTTTAAAGGTAGCCCCTCCGCCAGTAAAACTTTGGTCAATTTTGTCGATTCTAGCGACTGATTCTCTGATTCTCTGATCTCTGCGCCTGAAGTCACCACGACAAACTCCCCCCGTATCTCTTCAGGATGATTTTGATAATGTTGCCATAATTCTAAAGCCGAACCATAGCGATAATCTTCAAAGCGCTTCGTCATCTCTCGCCCTACAAAGATTGTCCGATCTTCTCCAAAGGTGGTGACAAGATCTTCTAACATCGACTCAATACGATGGCTTGACTCATAAAATACCTGAGTATGTGGAACTTGACTTAATGGTGCTAATTCATTGAGGCGTTGCTGTTTTTTAGACGATAGAAAACCGATAAAGGTAAAGCGATCTGTGGCAATGCCGGCCACTGAAAGCGCTGTAATAATCGCACTTACGCCGGGAATAGGAATCACTGAGAACCCTGATTCCCGTAGACTACGCACAATCGTAAAGCCGGGATCTGAAATCAGCGGAGTTCCTGCATCTGAGATAATCGCCACATCTTCACCAGCCGTTAAGTGGGCTTCGATACGCGCAATGCGACTCATCTCATTATGTTCATGGAGTGATAATAATGAGGGGGCGTGAATACCAAAATGTTGTAGCAATCGCCCCGATACACGCGTATCCTCAGCAAAAACGGCTGTAACACGTTGCAGCACTTCAATCGCTCTTGGCGTTAAATCTTGCAGATTTCCAATGGGAGTTGCGATAACATAACAAGTTGACATTCATTCACTCTTTAGCATTTTAAATAGAGTGATCAGTATAACAAGAGAACGATAAAATGACGACACACAAAGCAATTGGCCAACAGGGAGAAGCCATTGCCCAAAACTATTTAATCGCACAAGGATGTACTATTCTGCGAACTAATTATCACTCTCGTTATGGTGAGATTGATATTATTGCCGAAGATTGCGCCGGTGTTCTACTCTTTATCGAGGTGAAATATCGTAAAAATGAATTTTTTGCGAGCGCAGCCTCATCGGTAACGCCTCAAAAATTACAAAAAATAGAGCAAACCATCGCCTGTTATCTACAACAATATCCAACCACACAACCCCTTCGCATTGATCTGATTACCATTATCGGGCAATCCCCTTATCAAATTGATTGGCTGCAAAATATTACGCTTTAAAAGAGACTATATCTCCAGCGTGATAGTCCCCAATCTGCCGGCGCACCATGGTTAAAAGAGCAGGATATTTCTCCCCGGCGATGCGATACATTTTCTGAGTCGTTTAAGATAGAATCTGATTTGCGGAGGGAGGGAATGCTTGCAAATCCAGAGCGATCCCGCGCCCGCAGATGAGCGATTCCCTAATCTCTCGATAAGAGAAAATATAACCTGCCGGCTTATGCTTCTCATAAATGAGGATATCTCCGGGGCTACAGCGCACAATTTGCCGGCGCACTATTACTAAAAGAACGAGATATTTCTCCCCGGCGATGCAATAAGTTTTCTGAGTCGTTTAAGATAGAATCTGATTTGCGGCGGGAGGGAATTTTTTGCAAATCCAGAACGATCCCGCGCCCGCAGATGAGCGATTACCTAATCTCTCGATAGGAGAAAATACAATCTGCCGGCTTGTGCTTCTCATAAATGAGGATATCTCCGGGGCAACAGCGCACAATCTGCCAGCGCACTATTACTAAAAGAACGAGATATTTCTCCCCGGCGATGCGATACATTTTCTGAGTCGTTTAAGATAGAATCTGATTTGCGGCGGGAGGGAATGTTTGCAAATCCAGAATGATCCCGCGCCCGCAGATGAGTGATTACCTAATCTCTCGGTAATAAAAAAACCACAATTACCGTAGAATAATTGTGATTCCTAAGAATGATTTATATATGTAATGTCGGCTCAAAATAAGCTTATTTAAGTGCCGGCGCATCGACTGTAATAAGTAAGGAAGCCATTCTATCCGGCATCTTGCAAGTGTTGTTTAAAATCATTTTTCTTAAACTAAATTTACTATACTAATAGTGAAGCTTTAATCGCTTCATAATCCCGTTTTAAGCGGATATTGGTTTCTAACTCTTCGGCAATCTTGTCGTATGCATGCATCACGGTTGAATGATCCCGGGCAAATTCTCGGCCGATCTCCGGTAAGCTATGATCGGTTAATACCCGTGCAATATACATGGCTAACTGCCGAGGTTTCACGATATTCGCTTTTCGGGATTTCCCTAGAATCTCACTCATATCAAGATCAAAATAGCTTGCCACTGTCCGCTGAATATTCGCAAGCGTGATCTGCCGATCTTGAATTTCTACTAAATGACGAAGTGCTTCTTGCGCAATTTCAAGGGTTAATGGCATCCCTTTAAAAGAGGCCATCGCATTCACCTGCTTCAATGCCCCCTCTAATTCACGCACATTTGCCCGCACCGTTTCGCCGATAAAGAATTTAGTATCTTTCGGTAATTCAATCCCCCAATCTTCCGCTTTTTGTTCCAAGATTGCGACCCGATGCTCAAAATCAGGCGGTTTAATATCCACCGTTAAACCTGATGCAAAGCGGGATTTCAAGCGCTCTTCCATCGCCTCTAACTCTTTTGGATAACGGTCACAGGTTAAGATCACCTGATGCCCACCATCAAGAAGGGTATTAAAAGTATGGAAGAAAACTTCCTGAGAGCCGCCCTTGCCTGATAAGAGTTGAATATCATCAATCAATAACGCATCAAGCGTCCGATAGAAGTGACGCAACTCATTGATCGTATTATTACGCATACTGCGCACAATATCTTCGATAAAACCGTCACAATGCTGATAAATAAGGCGCGCATCAGGATACTGCTCTTTGATCGCATTCCCAACAGCATGCATTAAATGCGTTTTACCAAGACCGGTATTTCCGTAGATAAAAAGTGGGTTATGTGAAGTCCCTGGATTTTTAGAGACTTGCGCACAAGCAGCTAGCGCAAACTGGTTCGATTTCCCTTCTACAAAATTCTCAAAGCTGAAATCAGGATTCAGGTTACTCGTTTCAATGGACTGCTCACGAATAGAGTCTTTCGTCACATTCCGCGCTTTACCGGTTTTATTCTTAACACGCTTAATCTGTTTTTTGACCTGATGATCTTCATAATCAGATTCAGTACCAAGGCCATAACGAACCTCAACTTCACGATCTGCTGCATCAATAATCGTATTCTCTAAGAGAGTCTTAAACTTAGTTTGAACACCGCGTAATACAATCTCATTTGCGGCTAGCACCATGACATGATCATCTTTTAACACCACCTCAAGCGGTGAAATCCACATGCTGAACTCTTCTTCAGACATCTGATCTGCAAGAAGCTCAAGGCAATTATCCCAACTAAATTTCATCATAAATATAAGACTCTAAATTCTAACAATCGGTAAAGGTTAATAAAAAGGCTAACATCGTCTCTCGAGAGAATAGTATTATCTATTCAGTCATTTAAACAACTAGATGCCGAAGATCATCGCAGTTAAGAGGAAGTCCGCTACGAGAATCAATAGTGATGAGATCACCACCGTATCTGTCGTAGAACGGGCAATTCCGCTCGCCGTCGCTCTGCCCTTTAAGCCGATATAAAGCGCAACAAGGTTCGATATTATACCGAAAACAAAACTTTTTAAAACTACCCCAAGACCAATATCTACCCCAAAATCGACCCCTGATTTCATTTGCGACCAATAAGCACCGCCATCAACGCCGAGAGAAATGGTTGCAACGCCGTAACCGCCGATAATACCAATCACGCTAAAGAGAAGCGCGAGAATAGGAACAGCTAATACGCCGGCCCAGAAACGAGGCGTGAGGATATATTGCACAGGATTAATCGCCATTAGTTCATAACTTGCCCACTGCTCTGTCGCACGCATCAGGCCAATCTCCGCTGTTAAAGAGGAACTTGCACGCCCTGTATAAAGAAGCGCGGTTAAGACTGAACTTAACTCCCGAAAAAGTGCCAGAGCGACAATCGTCCCTACTGATGCCTCTGCGCCGAAGTTGATAAGATTCACAAACCCTTGAAAACAGAGCACCATTCCGACGAATAAGCCGGATAGGAGAATAATCGGCAAAGAGAGAATTCCAAGCTGATAGAGCTGACGGACAAAGAGCGAAGGTTTCTTAAAGAGATACCAAGAATTAATCACAATATTGACTAATAATTGAGTCGCTTCCCCTACATGAGTGAGAAAATGCCGAGTTTTGGTACCCGTTGCCACAATTACATTACTCAAAACAGAACCTCCTCTAATGGTTTTGTGGGAATATGAAATGGCACAGGTCCATCTGCATCACCATTAATAAATTGTTTAACCCAAGGATTAGGGTGATTACGAATCTCATCCGGCGTTCCTTGCGCGATAATTTTTTTCTCACCTAAGACGCAGACATTATCAGAGATAGAGAGCACCTCTTCCACATCATGGGAGATAACCACACTCGTAATCTTGAGTGCATCATTCAAATTCTTAATCAGACGAATTAAAACGCCCATCGAGATCGGATCTTGTCCGGTAAAAGGCTCATCATAGAGCAGCAGCGCTGGGTCTAAAGCAATGGCTCTTGCAAGCGCAACACGGCGCGCTTGTCCGCCAGATAATTGTGAAGGATAAGAATCTTTGAGCGCACGAAGCCCTACTGATTGCAGCTTTAAAAGTACCAAGGTTTCGATCATCGACTCATTAAGATCCGTATGTTCCCGTAGCGCAAATGCGATATTGTCATAGACTGTCATGTCGGTAAAGAGCGCGCCAGATTGAAAAAGCACCCCCATTTTCGTGCGAATTTCATAGAGGTTCTTGGTAGAAATCGAACCGATATTTTGCCCCATCAACTCAACATCACCTGAATCTGGCGGCATCTGTCCACTGAGCATTTTTAACAATGTCGTCTTACCAGATCCCGAAGGCCCTAAAATCGCAGTGATTTTCCCAGTTGGAATTTGAATCGATAGATTATTAAAGATCTGTCGATCACCAAAACTCAATTGAATATCTGTTAATTCAATAATATTCTGCTTAAATTGCATTGAGATATACTCCTTCTGATCTCTTCCCCATTATTTACCTGCTTTCCATCTAACGCTATCTAGTCAAATTGCTATTCATTGCGTTTTATAGATAACTCACCTAAGGTTTAAAGTACTATTACTCGCTCATGCCTATTAACATCACTCGTAAATAATAACACCGTTGATATAGTTATATTCCCCGCAACCAATCTCTTGTCGGTCGTTGACGCGCTCTAAGATTAGCGCCGATACCGGCAATCATCAAGACAAAGATCAAAATCGCGCTCCACATCGGAATAGATAAGCCCCAAAGCGACCAATCAATTGCACTACAATCTCCGCCCGTGAGAAGTAGATCTTTCACGATTTGATAATCGAAAACTTCTGTAATTGCTAGTGTCGTTTGTGTACAACCTAAGGCATCACTCGGATTCAACTGTAGGTAAACGTGCTTTCCGGCGATGACAAGCCCTAAGATTCCCACTGCAATCGTCAATATGAGGGAAACCGCAGAAAAGAAACGAGAACCCTGCTTCACAAAAATAGCACTTAACCAAAAGACCGCAGTAAAAAGCAAGAATACGCCGCGCTGTAACATACAGTAAGGACATGGCTCTAATAATTGCACATCTTCTAGATAAAATTTAGCAAATGCAATGGCCAATAATGGTATCAAACCTAAAATAAAAAATAGACCGCGAGGAGACATTTTGAGGAACCCTTTTGACGATATTCAGGACTGAATATATTATCACGTTTTGTGGATAACTTCTTCAGATAAATCACACTATTAAAATTATCATTCTTCGATCTAGATAACCTTAATGCCTCCAAAATAGGAGCTTTCAAACAAGATAAAATCGTACTATTTTGTCTTAAAATCTCATTGGTACACTCGCAATCAGAGACTTCTTCATTGCGCATTAACCCTTGATATTATCTCCCTTTAAAGCAATAACCTTTAGAGAATAAAAAAACCTGCACATTGTGCAGGTTTCTTAATTTGGCGTCCCTACGGGGATTCGAACCCCGGTTGCCGCCGTGAAAGGGCAGTGTCCTAGGCCTCTAGACGATAGGGACTTTATGGTGGAGCTAGTCGGAATCGAACCGACGACCTCTTGCATGCCATGCAAGCGCTCTACCAACTGAGCTATAGCCCCAGACTTGCTGTCTGAGGAGTTGTATAATAGGAGATTCATCAAATATTGTCAATTTAAATATTGCGCAATTTATAACCAGCAAATCGATCCCCTCAAACTTATGTGAAATTTTCCTTTAAAACTTATGTGAAAACGATTTAAAAACAATGTTGTTGAGTATTGTACCAAATGATTTGATAAAAATATTTGTTCAAGATCTCAGAAGGCTCGAAGTAGCTCTACACTGAAAAAGCTTGAAATTCTAAGTTATGGCCTTACAAAACCAACATCAAAACAACCTTACTGTAAACCATCAATATATTGCCCCTTTTTAATAAGATCCCCCTATTTAACAAAATAGTTACAGCATAAATCATGAACATTTAATTTTAATAAAAATTACCATAAAAGTACTAAATCTAAAAATAACAACAACATATAAATATAATCAATAAGCTATATTTGTATTTTATCTAACCTATTTATTTTCAACTTATCTCATTTAATTTATATTCTATTTAGTTCCTAGTTAAAAATAAATTGCTTTACAATGATCAATCACAATAAGCTCGACTGAATATTCCACAAGGTAAAACTTTGTAGAAAACTGCCATTACAACTACCTATTTATGTCGATTTTTGCTGGTTTCAGCTAACTATCCTAATAGTAAATATAAAACATTAAAATGTCACTAAAAACACTCTTTTATTAGATGTGTTTTTTATCTAATAACTAGGGGCTGTTGAACATTGCAGTTCAAAATAAAAAAAGCGAGCGGTAGAATATTATCGTCAAAAAAAACCTACCTCTCGCTATGTCTCGAACCATGCTTACAGATAAACTATGGCTGAAACTGAAGCCTATTCTCCTAGATTTGAATATCTATGACAAACCAAATTTAAGAAATATCGTTGAGGGTATTCTATTTAGAATGAGAACAGGTGTTCCTTGGAGGGATATTCCTGAGCAATTTGGGCGACCTAATACTATTTTTAAAACTTTTAGTCGTTGGTCTAAAAATAACAAGCTCTTGAAATTATTTAAAAAACTATCACAAGATGTTGACTATGAATGGCTGTTTATAGATGCAACTCACATTAGAGCTCACCAGCATAGCACAGGAGCAACCGCAGATAATCCTCAAGCAATATCTAAAAGTGTTGGTGGAAATAGTTCAAAAATTCATATGATCGTAGATGCTTGCGGTAATCCCTGTGAATTTATCGTAACAGATGGAACGACCCACGATATCAAGGTCGCTCCAGAGCTACTTAGCAGGGTTCATTTAAATACGACAGATTACGTTAGTGCAGATAAAGGTTATGATTCTGAGAGTTTTAGAGAAGATATTATAAATCAAGGAGCTAAAGCTATTATTCCTAAAAAGAGGAATACTCTTACGAATAATAATCATATGGACTGGCATATTTATAAAACTCGGCATTTAGTGGAGAATGCATTTGCAAGGCTGAAACATTTTAGAAGTATAGCAACAAGATATGACAAGCTAAAACAACATTATGAAAACAACGTTGCTTTAGCTTGTGCCTATATTTGGCTGAAGTTATGAATGTTCAACAGCCCCTAGGAAATAGCAAAAAATATTAATTATTCTCAAAACAATATTTAGGGGCTGTTGAACATTGCAGTTCAAAATAAAAAAAGCGAGCGGTAGAATATTATCGTCAAAAAAAACCTACCTCTCGCTATGTCTCGAACCATGCTTACAGATAAACTATGGCTGAAACTGAAGCCTATTCTCCTAGATTTGAATATCTATGACAAACCAAATTTAAGAAATATCGTTGAGGGTATTCTATTTAGAATGAGAACAGGTGTTCCTTGGAGGGATATTCCTGAGCAATTTGGGCGACCTAATACTATTTTTAAAACTTTTAGTCGTTGGTCTAAAAATAACAAGCTCTTGAAATTATTTAAAAAACTATCACAAGATGTTGACTATGAATGGCTGTTTATAGATGCAACTCACATTAGAGCTCACCAGCATAGCACAGGAGCAACCGCAGATAATCCTCAAGCAATATCTAAAAGTGTTGGTGGAAATAGTTCAAAAATTCATATGATCGTAGATGCTTGCGGTAATCCCTGTGAATTTATCGTAACAGATGGAACGACCCACGATATCAAGGTCGCTCCAGAGCTACTTAGCAGGGTTCATTTAAATACGACAGATTACGTTAGTGCAGATAAAGGTTATGATTCTGAGAGTTTTAGAGAAGATATTATAAATCAAGGAGCTAAAGCTATTATTCCTAAAAAGAGGAATACTCTTACGAATAATAATCATATGGACTGGCATATTTATAAAACTCGGCATTTAGTGGAGAATGCATTTGCAAGGCTGAAACATTTTAGAAGTATAGCAACAAGATATGACAAGCTAAAACAACATTATGAAAACAACGTTGCTTTAGCTTGTGCCTATATTTGGCTGAAGTTATGAATGTTCAACAGCCCCTACTTTTCTTGAAATAAAGATTACTATTACTATCTGTCGCCTGTTTAAGTTACAGTAAAAAAAATTAAATATTGTTATATTTTATTATGAGGGTTTTATGAAAAAATTATTATTATCAACAGCAATCATCTCTTCTTTGTTCACTATCGCTCAAGCTGAAGAAGCTAAAACTCCAGCAGGAAATGCTTCTGGTCAAATCATATTTGAGGGTACTGTGACAGAAGCAGGTTGTACTTTACTGCCTGTTAAAAATGTCCAATTAGGCTCTATGTCTGTTGCTGCACTCAAAAAAGGTAACGGTTCTTGGGGTGAATCTAAGATCGAATTTATCGATTGTAACTTAGATCTTCCAGAAAGTGCCCAAAAAGTAGAAACCATTGCCCTTACAATAGTAGGTGGCACAGCCGCTACAACTGAAAGCTATTGGGCTTCTTTAGGAACTGCAGCGGATGTTGCTGTAGAAATTAAAGTAGCAGGAAATACTGTTGAACCAAAGGGAACAGAAGCAAAGCCGATCGAAGGAACAGTTAATGCTACTTCTAACACAGTAACATTCCCCGTACAAGGACGTATGGTGAAAGATGGTGAGGGTGTTACTGCTGGTACTGTTAGGACAACTGTCAACTTTGTTGCCAATTATAAATAGTCATATTGTTACATCAAAGGGATGAAATAATATTGGGATATTCAAACCTCTTCTTTATAAATCCTAATCACCCCCTAAAAAGAGTAAGTATTTCATATATGTGATAATACTTACTCTTTTATGTTTCTTTTTATGTTTTCTTTCATATCTTATTTATCTTTAATTTAATTCCATATAACAAATAGATGGCTGGCGAGACAGTATGTACCCCTTTAAACAACATTGGATAATGCTAGGATGCTTCCTTTGTATCAATCCGGGATTTTCATTTGAATTTGACAATGAGATTTTAGAATCCTTAGGTTTTGATAATGTGGATTTAACCATCTTCAATGGTATCGATAATAAGCGATCTGGGAAATATGTTGCAAATTTACAAATCAATGAACAAGAGATTTTACGTAATCACCCTATCTATTTCTACATAGAAGAAGATCACAGCCATCTCTGCTTCAATGCTGATCTTATCCAGCGATTACCGCTTAAGTCAAATTTTATTACACAAGTACAAAAGACAACAAGTTACGAGCTCGATTCAGATAGTTGCTATGGCGTAGAAAACTACGATTCTCAAATTCTCATTGACTTCGATGAATCTAGGCAAGAAGTGAATATCCAGATACCCCATGCTTATTTAGTCGATTTTGACCCTAGCTGGGTGCCACCAGAACAACGAGATCACGGTATTGCAGGTTTAATCTTTGATTACAATCTACTTCAATCTTTTAACCGATATAAATTTGGCTCCCGCTTTCAAAGCCGGAATAATTTCACCAGCTACGGTGTTATCGGGGCTAATATTGGGCGATTTCGCCTTAGAAGCAATTACCAATATGATGCGAACAAACATTTTGGTAATAAATTAGAGTGGACTCAAACCTATGGTTTCACAGATATTGGCGCCTGGAATGCACATATTTATGCCGGTGCAATTTATACTAGAACCAATCTCTTTGATTCGACGCGTATCAAAGGCGTTAGTCTCTTTACCGATGAGAATATGATGCCTAATTATCTACAAGGCTATGCCCCTCAAATTACTGGAACAGCGCTTACGCATGCGGTTGTGACCGTTAAGCAATATGGTTCAATTATTAAAAGCGTTCAAGTTCCACCAGGGCCTTTTGTCATCTCGAACCTTCCCTCTTATCTTAATGGCGTTGTAGATGTTAGCGTCGAAGAGAGCGATGGCTCAATTAGTCAATATCAGGTGAGCATTTCACAAGTCCCTTTCCTTACTCGAAAAGGCGCTCTACGTTATAATCTCAATGCAGGAAAGCTCGATCCTTTTCAGACCAAAGGGATTGAAACCAATATTATTTCATTCGATGGTTCCTATGGATTAACGAATAACATTTCACTATTAGGCGGCGCGCAATATACCACTAATCAAGAGTATCTTGCGATTAATGTGGGGCTCGGGATTAACCTTGAAAGCTTTGGCGCGCTCTCTTTCGATATTACACAATCGGTCAATAAAGCGGACTCTGAAAAGAGACTCAATGGGCATAGCTACCGTTTTAACTATGCAAAACGCTTTGATCAAGGCACAACACTGAATTTAGTCGGTTACCGATTCTCTAGTAAAGAATATACCAGTCTCAATAACTACATTCAGCAAAAGTCTACCAATAGTCATCGACACTCTCCCCGAGAAAAACAGCATCTATCTGCCAGTATCTCGCAAACCCTCCCCATTTGGGATATTAATTTTACCGCATCAGCATCTAAATCGAGCTATTGGAATAATGAATCCCAAGAGTATTACAACATTACTGCCAACAAAGTTATTCAAGATGGTTTTTTCGCGAATGCATCAGTTTCACTATCGCTATCCCATAGAAAATCGAATTACACAGCTAATGACAATCAAATATCCTTGTTTATTAACATTCCTTTAGAAACCCCTGACCAAAGACTCTCTTATCAAGCATCTGCAAGTCAGAACAGCAAAAACATGTCTCAACAAGTAAGTTATAGTGCTTCAGGATTAGGGGGGCGTTACTCCGTTGGAACTTCCCTCAACCATCAATGGAAATATGATCGGTCTACGGATTATAACCTCAATGCCTCTTACTACACCGACTTTAATTTTGGTGGATTTACGGGGATGAGTAGCTATTCTCAAGATCAGCAGAGCTTCAATGCAGGTCTGAATGGCTCATTTACAGTCACACAACATGGGATTACTGCACAACCCCAAGTTTATACTGAAGGAGCTCGCTTAATTATCGATGCTGATGCGCCGGGGGTTGAAATTAGTGGCACTCCCAGCAAAACTAACATCTTTGGTATAGCCGGCATCAGCAATGTCCCAGATTATTATCGTATGATCTATCATGTTGATAATGACAATCTTCCTGATAATGTTGAAATTCAAGATAATGTGATAGAAGTGGCTGTGACAAAAGGGGCTATTGCCTATCGGTCACTCAAAGGGATTACCGGAGAGAAAGTACTCTCTACGATTTCATTCCCTGATGGCTCTCATCCCCCTTTTGGTGCTGGCGTTTATCGTGTTTTTGATAAAGATGAAATAGAAGTTGCGATTGTTGCAGATCAAGGGCTAGCTTATATCACTGGGATAAATAAAACTGCGAAATTTATCATTAAATGGGGGAAAACGCATACTTGTCGCTTAGATATCCCATCGACTGAACTTCATAAACTCAAAAATCTAATCTGTTATCCAGAATAATCATGAAACCACTATTCATAAAGGACGTATCTATGAAACATCTTATAACACTCTCTTTGCTAATCACCACTACCCTTTTAAGTACTGCTTATGGGCAGTTGAGTCTCGATCGCACCCGAGTAATCTTTGATCGGGCTCACTCAAACTCTCAATCAATCACGCTCACAAATACAAATCCTTCAGTTCCTTATCTCGCCCAATCTTGGGTTGAAAATGAGAATGGACATAAAATTGAAGAGCCGCTTGTCGCTCTTCCTGTTTTACAGCGGTTAGAGGTGAAACAGGAAAAGCAGGTTAAGATCTCTCTCACCGGCAACAATAACTTACCGACAGATCGGGAATCATTACTCTACTTTAACGCACTAGGTATTCCTCCTAAAGAGGGGAATGGTGATGGTAATCAAGTTAATATTGTCATCCAATCCAAAATCAAACTTTTCTATCGTCCTAAAGGTTTACCACAATACCCTAATAATGGTTGGATAAAGACTTTAGAAGTTCAAAAAAAGGGGAATCAATATACATTGGCTAATCCATCCCCCTATCACCTTGTCATTTTGGGGTTTAGTAATGGTAAAAAAGGTCACTTTATTGAAAAAGAGATCACCATTAAGCCTTTTGAGACCCAAACAGTCAATTTATCAGTAGGTAATACACCAACGGTCTATTTTATTAATGATTATGGCACTACCGAAACTAATACTTATCAATGTAATGGCACTCTTTGCAACTTAACCCCATAAAGTAGCTGTATAGTAGCTCTATATAACTTCATGATTAGCTAATTCTAGTTAATTTTTTAACTACTAAAATGATATCCAACAATATGCTAACTCAAAAATATATTAAAACCTTTCTATTTTCGCTACTTTTCATGATTTTCTTAGCTACACAATCTAATGCTCAGGCAGCCGATTATCCAGGCGAGTTTGATCTTGGTTGTACTGTTCAATCATGGACCCAAAATAAAGGAACATTCACAGGCAGCTTTAGAAGACCCAATGATATGCGCGTATCCATAGATATAGAGCAAAATGAATCACCTGCATATTTTAAACTACAAGCACACATCCAATGCTATGTCGATACAAAACGGCAAACGGATAGAATTACGCTTTACTCATTAAATAATGAGTCTCAATTTAAACAAAATATCCAAAAAATCCAACATACCTTTAAACCCATAAAATCTGAAGGTATAGCGAATACTCTCATAACCTATACTCAAGGGTATGGTCCCAAAAGAATGCAAGCAAGTAATAACCTATTCACAGGGGAATCATCTGGTGACCTACAAACATTTTGGATAACACCATTTGGAGCGAGAATTATGTATTACGTAAATGTTACTATAACAAATCTCCAACTGCTCTCAGATGAATTCTTGCGAATCGGTGGTGCAGGCTCAGAAATATATCAAACTGGAGGGCGCCTTATATCTATATTTCCTTCTACCGGGGAATCTGAAGCATTTAATCTCACACTCACGGTCAATATTAAACCTAGTGATATGGGGTGCTCAAGTAAAGCTTTTGATGTTTCAATGACTCGCCCATTTATTAACTTTGGTTCAATCAATAAAGTAGCTCTTGAGCAGGGTAAGCGATATCAAGAGCCCTTTGCCATGAATGTTACCAAAAAAGCAGGTCATTGCACATACGATATCACACCAAAGGTTATATTTAACTCGGCTAATCTACTAGATAATCAATCTGTTGATTTATATAATGGCCTTGTTTTACGCATCAAAGATCAAGATGGGAATAATATTGAATTTGGTAAACCTTTAGGGAAATCTATAATCCCTGGAGATGATGCAGCATTTCACATACAAGATAAATTTAGTGCAGAGATTGAACGCTCTCCTAATAATGATGAGATTAAGAGTGGCCACTTCTCAACAACCATTGTCTATCAAATAGAATATCACTAATTGTTAATTTCGCTTTGCTTTCATCAATATCGAGGCTTCCGACAATCAATAAAATACAACATTCAATATACAAAAAACGGTTACATCATTATGTAGCCGTTTCACTTTATCAGAGTATCAATACTCAACCTTAATTAATCCGCGCTTTCTCTTTCTGCTCTTCAATCTCTTTACAATCAATGCAGAGCTCAGCGGTAGGACGTGCTTCTAAGCGGCGAACGCCAATCTCAATACCACAAGTATCGCAATAGCCATAATCATCAAGGCCTAATCGGCGGAGTGTTTTTTCGATCTTCGCGAGTAATTTACGCTCCCGATCACGTGTTCTCAACTCTAATGAAAAACCTTCTTCTTGCGTTGCACGATCATTGGGATCAGGGAGATTGAATGCTTCATCTTGCATATTATTGACAGTCTTCTCTCCTTCTTGAACTAATGCTGCACGCCAACCTTCTAAAATAAGGCGGAAATGCTCTTTCATCGCATCGTTCATATACTCTTCACCCTCTACAAACTCATAGGGCTTAAAATCTTTAAACTCTTGATTTTTCATTAAAATCCTCTCTAATCTCTTTTGGGATAGTAATCATATTGGGTATCATCACCATGACCAATAAGAGATATAAAATATATAAGTGCCTTAATAACACCCTAACAATAAGCATTAATAATTATATTACTAATTAATTTATTCAATACCTTAATCATTACAATACAATTATAAAAGACAACATTATGGGGAATTGGCAACGTTATATAAGCTACTAATTAATAATAGGTTACAAAGCAACGGCTTATATTACAAATACATTATTCTAATTCTTGTTTCAGAGCCATCATAATGTGGGCAAAATGATACAACAACTTCAGGTAAAAAGATACCCTTTAATGTCATTACTCATTGAAAACAGATAGATAAATTAGAGCTCGCGATATTCCCCTTCGTAGAGTTTACCATCCCCTTTTCCATTAGGTTGCACTGAAGCAGCTTGCCCTGAATTATTTTGATTATTTTGGGTAAAACCATACATATTATTCATATTGCCGTTCATATTACCATTCATCTCACCGCGCGCTTGCGCTTGGCGTAAACCCTCTTCCATCTGCTTACGCACTTTGCGAACTTTCCACCAGAAATAGCCCCCAAATACGAGCGCAATGGCTAACCCGATCAAAAAGATCGCAACACCAAAGAATGCAAAAAATACCAATGAAGCCACAGCAATAATTGTGGTCGCAATACGCTGCATGAGGGATGCAGGTTTTCCATCAATATATAGTTGGTTACTCAAAATGAGCCTCCTAAAACAGTAGAGCGCTAATCAACTATTAGCATAGAGCTATTATGACAAAGATTCCTTAAGAAAGCCTTAAGCTTCGATAAAAC
Source organism: Ignatzschineria larvae DSM 13226 (assembly GCF_038500265.1). Taxonomy (NCBI): domain Bacteria; kingdom Pseudomonadati; phylum Pseudomonadota; class Gammaproteobacteria; order Cardiobacteriales; family Ignatzschineriaceae; genus Ignatzschineria; species Ignatzschineria larvae. The sequence goes on from NZ_CP150637.1 coordinate 1,942,763, forward strand.
CAAGCCTTCAAGCAGCAAAACTTCAATTAATAATAGCCATAACAGATATTTATCCATCACGATCCATCATCAAAATAACCACTATTTTAAAGCGATATAACCGTAATTTGATCTTATGATAATGGTGACGATGTAAGATCTATTCAATAGCTACAGAATCATTGTGATGCCATATTAAATAACCGTGAATCTTTATCAACAACAGTTGCAAGATGCCGGATAGAACAGCCTCCTTACCTCGATCAACTGATGCGCCGGCATTTCAATACACTTATTTTGAGCCGATCTTACTATATATGCATGATATATATTAATCTCTACGCAATATCTGCTTTAAGGGATAATACATCAAAAATCGTATATTGCCCTGCTCCCTGCGTTAATACCCACTTCGCGCATTTCACCGCCCCTTTTGCGAAAAGCGTGCGATCAAATGCCGTATGCTTGATCGTAATCTCCTCTTCTAAACTGGTAAAGGTGACCTCATGCTCGCCGACAATCGAGCCACAGCGCGCCACCGATACGCCGAGTTGATGCGGCTCTCTTGCACCATCGCTTACTACATACGGCGTAATCTCTTCTCCTCTTGCCTGCTTTGCCCGCTCAATATCGGCAATTAAGGTTTTCGCGGTGCCTGATGGGCTATCGACTTTAAAACGATGATGCCGCTCATGGAGATTAATATCAAACTCATCCCCTAAGGCCTTCGCTACCACCTGCACCAAATAACGCTGCATCGCAGCCCCAATACTGGTATTGCTTGCCACAATCACCGGCACTTGGCGGGTTAATTGCCCAAGCTTATCAGCAAGCGCCGCTTGATCCCAACCGGTTGTGCATATTACTAATGGCTTAGGATTCGTAAGTGCTGCCTCTAACAAGGTGGCAGTTAATGATGCATGAGAGAAATCAATCACCACATCATTACCGGCAAAGACCTCCTCAAGCGATACTTGATCCGCCAATTCATGGCTATAAGAGGGCCCGACTTTATAGCCCGCTTTCTCTACTTCCGCACTTACCGCCTGCCCCATTCGGCCACTAATACCGATAATGCCGATCGTTACTTGCCCCATATTATATCCTCCAATATTTATAATAACCTCTATAAGCCATAGATATTCCATCTATCATATAATATTAATACACTTTATAGATCAATGATATCTCTATCAAACATATGTCGTAGCGTAATACAATAAACCGCAGAAACACTTTACCAAATATAAAATTGTAAAACATAAAAGAAAAAAGCCCTGTATTAACAGAGCTTTATCTCACTAATATGGCGGAGAAGGAGGGATTCGAACCCTCGATACGCTATTAACGTATATCCGCTTTCCAGGCGAACGCCTTCAGCCACTCGGCCACTTCTCCATGTTGATCTTCTACAGTTAGTTCAATTCACCTTATACAAGGCTTCTCATAAACTCAGTAGAGACCGATAAGATACTAAATATTGCGCCTTTTGACAAGTCTACTTGAGAAATAGATATCGCCCACGACCCACGGAATATTCTAACGGTTGCTTACGGGCTTCAAATTGCTCATACCCTTCATGCAGATTATTCCAAAACTCATAATGAATCGAGTGTTTCGCGCGCTCTAAGCGTTCCGGCGTCATCTTAAAAGGATAGGCTTGTACTTCTACATAGCTTTGTCCATTTTGTAGCGCCATCTCAACTAAACGATAGATCTCATCGATCTGCGCATCAGTCATCGCATAACAGCCCACAGAATCACATTTACCATGCACCATCAAATAGCTCCCTGTCCGCCCTAAAGAGCGATCAAAGTTATTGGGGTAGCCAAGATTAAAAGACTTATAAAACCGGCTATGAGGATTAAGCGAGGAACGATAAACGCGATAAAACCCCTCCGGCGATTGTAGATCACCCTCATACATTTTTGGCCCTAAGATTCCAGAGAAATTACAGATCGGGTAATTAGCAAAATGGCGAAACTCTCGGCTATTTTTAGGTTTCATCCAGAGCTCAAGCATGCCCTCTTCTTTAAAGATTCGAATTAAGACTTCATCCCCTTGCTCTAAATCATAATCCTTTAATCGCTCACTCAAAGTACCGCCTGAAATATAAGAAGGCCCTTGTGGTGCCGAACTGCAAGCCACTAAGAAAATGCCTATCGCACTCGATAAACATAGCCATTTGATCCATGTAAACTGTTTCATCCTTGAGATCTGTTTCATCCATTGAACCACTTGCATTGATAATTCCTTGTAGCTTCTGAGAGTAATGTAGTGCAACATTAAAATTGTAAGATTTCTAGAGCCTGTGCATGCAGACTCGGGGTTGCCGCAAGAATAGTCGAAACTGAGAGATCAATCGGCGAGCCATCAAGGGCTGTCATTTTACCGCCGGCTTCATTGACAATAATAGAGAGCGCTGCGATATCGAGAATATTGACATCAGATTCCACAATCAGATCCACTTTTCCGGTTGCTAAGAAATGATATTGTAAGAAATCCCCAAAGCCTCGTGTTGAATTGACCTGCCCCACTAAATTCCCATAACGTGCCCATTTTTCAGGATCTTGGGTTAAGCGCTTTAAATTCCCGGAAGAGAAGACCGCTTGGGAAAGCGTATCAATATCACTCACTGAAATTTTCTTCCCCTTTAAAAAAGCACCTTGCCCTTTGACCGCATAGATTCTCTCTCCGCCATTAAAGCACGGGGCAGTTGATACGCCGAGAATAATTTCTCCACGAACCATTAAGGCAATTTGACAAGAAAATAACGGCCGACCGCGGACAAAGGCTTTCGTGCCATCAATGGGATCAATGAGCCAGATAAAGTCTGAGTCCATCTGCTTCTGTCCGCTCTCTTCTCCATAGAAGCCATGTTCTGGGAATTGGCTAGAGATATGTTGATAGATCGCCTTTTCAACTGCCACATCTACTTCTGTCACCGGCGTAGCATCCGCTTTAATCTCAATTTTAAAAGCATTCTCTTCATAAGCCGTTTGAATTAATTGTCGGGCAATCTCTGATGCTTCTAAAGCACAATCTAAATAGGGTTGCATCTCCATCTCTTCTCTTCCTCTCTCGGTTAAATTGATTAATTCTTTCTCTATTCGTTATCTTCTATTCGTTATCTATTGAGTAGTAGATCAACATAAAAATATAAAAATAGGTGCAAAAGCCTTATAACGCCTTTGCACCTATCGATCATTCTTTATCTATAACTATCATGATAGCAATGAGGGATCATCTTCTTAATCACCAAATCTATTATTGTCTTTAAGAAATCCACTACATCACGATTGTTTTAACATAGGAAAGCCAAGTGCTTCACGGGATTCGTAATAGCTTTTTGCCACCATGCCAGCCATCTTACGCACCCGCAGAATATAACCTTGACGTTCTGTCACTGAGATCGCTTTACGCGCATCGAGTAAGTTAAAAGCATGGGAAGCTTTCAAGACCATCTCATAGGCCGGCAATGCTAATTTAGCCTCTAACAGACGAGAGACCTCTTTTTCGTAGAAATTGAAAGAATTTAATAAAAATTCCACATCGGCATGAGAGAAGTTATAGTGCGATTGCTCCACCTCATTTTGATGGAAGACATCCCCATAAGTGATGCGGCCTAAGGGGCCATCTGACCAGATAAGATCATAAACGCTCTCCACTTCTTGTACATACATGGCAAAGCGCTCAAGACCGTAGGTAATCTCCCCTAATACCGGCTTACACTCCAAGCCACCGGCCTGTTGGAAATAGGTAAATTGCGTCACTTCCATTCCATTAAGCCATACTTCCCAACCTAAGCCCCAGGCACCTAATGTTGGGGATTCCCAATCATCTTCTACAAAGCGGATATCGTGTTTTGTCGGATCAATCCCTAAGGCTTTAAGAGAACCGAGATAGAGTTCTTGCATATTTTCAGGAGACGGTTTAATCGCGACTTGAAATTGATAGTAGTGTTGTAATCGGTTTGGATTCTCTCCATAACGACCATCGGTGGGCCGGCGTGAAGGCTGTACATAAGCCGCTGCCCATGGCTCAGGCCCTAATGCACGAAGGAAAGTTGCGGTATGGAACGTCCCGGCACCCACTTCGATATCATAAGGCTGTAACACCGCACAACCCTGCTCTGCCCAATAGGTTTGAAGGGTAAAAATCATCTCTTGAAAGGTCATTTTTTTCATATTTTATTCTTTCTCTTCTCTCTTTTTTAACGCTATCTTTTAAAATCAACCTTTTAAAATCAGCCTTTTAAAATCAGCCTTTTAAAATCAATCGTTTCACATTAATCTTTCGTCACGATCCGCATTCATCAATTCGATTCATCCACTGTCTCTATGCATCGCCTATCTTCTCACATGGTAGTAGATCATGACGCATCATCACGTCTATTATAACGAAACACTATGCACAATGCTGAAGCTATTGAAGCCATTTAAATCACTTTATATATTTTATATATACTTGATCGATCTCACCCTTGTTTCGTAGCCTCATTCGCTTCCCGTTCAGCCATCTCTGCTTCCACATCGGCTTGTGCCTCTTCAATCGCCTCTTGCGCCAAGATATCCCGGCGCACTCGTTCAATCGGAAGAATCTCCCCTTCTCTAAAACGATGCTCCCGTTGTGGTAATGGAATCTCGATGCCATTTTCTCGAAGCGCTGTATCAATCGCCCACATATAGGCGGCACGAATGCCATTAGGCCGTTTTACCGCTCTGGAGGTTAACCAGACGACGAGTTCAAATTCATAATAATAATCTTGGAAATTAACGAGCCAAACCGCAGGATTTCGCCCAGGAATTCCTTTTAATGTATGGGGTAAGCCTTCCGCCGCTGCTAATACCGCTTCCCGCACCAACTCTTTCGAGGTACCATAAGCAACCCTAAAAGGGTAACGCATACGGCGCTGGGGCTCTTTGAGCGTCCAGTTGAGCATTTTGGTATTAATAAACTCTGAGTTCGGAATGACAATATCGACATTATCATTATCAGTAATAATCGTCGCTCGAACATTGATCTCCTTCACCTCTCCCCAAAGTGGTTTGCCATTTTTTTGATCTTGCAGCTCAATAAAATCACCCACTTTAATTGAGCGCTCAAAAAGTAGGATTAATCCTGAAACAAAGTTGTTGACGATAGATTGCAGACCAAAACCGAGCCCGATCGCTAACGCCCCTGCCACTAAGGCAAAGTTCGTAAAGTCAATCCCAACTGCGGTCAAACCATAAAGAAACCCAAAGAGAATAATGCCGTAATAAGTTAAACGACCGGCAAGATAATAGGCCGGCAATTTATCATCGCCGCGCTTATTCCCCATTCTGTTAAAGACACGATTGAGCCAAAATGCAATCCACCAACAGACAAGGACAATCAATAAAAATTGAGCAAAACTCAGCGCTGTAACCGGCGTATCGCCAATTGTAAAGAGGGGCGTGCGAATCAATTGCTTCACATTACGCCAAGCATAGCTCAGGGCACTTTTGGTGCGATTAATGGTATTGAGTAATACCCCTTGATATTTTAGTAATTGATTTTCTAAAATCCGCCCCATAAATTGACTGTCGGCAATATCGGTCTGCAGTTTTTGGAGCAATACGGAAGTCTCTTGAATAAGCGCAAGACGATCATTGGCAATGCCTGCTAGAAAACTATTCTCATTGATGCCACCACGAGTTTCAATATCGGCAAGCAGCGCATTGGTACTACTTCTCTCTGCTTCATTTTGATTAAACCAATCTTTCGCTTTAAGTTGTAACTCCTGAATCGAGCGTTGTCTCTCGGCATAATCCTTCTGAATCCGTTCAACATCTAATCCCTCTTCTTCGGCAAGCAACATCAAGGTATCGCGCTCATTTTCATACATATCAATTTGCGCTTCTAAAATCGCAACATTGATCTTCTCTTTAGAGACTCGTTGATTACGTAAGCGCGCAACCGCTTGATCTTCTACGGTTGTCTCGGGTAGCAATAATAATTGAGACTGTTCACGAAGTAATCGGGTATTCGCCTCTTGTAAACGGACAATTGCATCACTTAATCGATGCTCTACATCTTCAAATTCTGCATCGGAATAGCTCAAACGTGTAATGGCATCTGATTTAACCCGTTGCAATAATGCAGATTCCTCTTCTGAGAAAGTAAGGTTCTCCCGTAAAATCCGTAAACGCTCATTGAGTAATGCAAGTTCTGTCTGTTGCATAATGACTTTAAGCGCCTCTAGATAACGCGCCGGAGTCTTCTCATTGGTCTCAAAATAGGTCACAAACTGCTGGCTGATCTGTCGAGAAAGATCCCTTGCCTGATGCTCTTGATCTCGAAGATTCTCCCGTGTACTCATTAAGTCAGAACTCAACTCTCGTTCACGATGAATAATAGATAATAACTCTGCTACATTATAATGCTCTTTTGCGGAAAATTTTGGTGCTTTAGCCCTCACACTTTTTTCTACTAATGCCACATAAGCAAAGAGATTAGCACTGATATGAGAGATTTTTGTCGCCTCTTTTTTACGGGTTTCCTCCGGTAACAGGAGCGCTGATTCTTCAATCTCATTTAAGAAATCGATCACCGCTTGCCGTAGGTCAGTTACCTTTTTATCCTCGAAGTAGCTCCACCAAGTTGGCGTCAAATGCAAAGGATCAGGAAGGCTTTTAATCTCTTCTTTACTTGTTTCCCCACTCAATCCATTTTGTAAAATAGAGCTAATAGGATGCACTTGAGAGTAAGCGGTACTAACACTCATTAATAACACAAAAAACAGCGTTAATAGTCGCTGAGCCATGTACTAAATACCTCTTTAGATCACTTTGTAGATAATAATCACGATATGTTAGGAGAACAAAATTATACGTAAACAGAATGCCACGTCAGATGAAGCTATTATTATTGCATATAGCGCCTACTCAATCTAGAATATGAGATCGATATTATTAAATAATTTTAAGGATTGCTCTGTGTCTGAAAAAAACGTAGAAAATCAAAGTATTGAATCTTTATTACAAAAACTCAATGAAATTGTTGAATCGCTAGAGAGTGATGAACTTCCGCTCGAAGAATCCCTTAAACAATTTGAACAAGGCATTGCACTGACAAAAGCGTGCCAAGAGACCTTAGAAGCTTCAGAAAAACGCATCAATCAATTATTATCACAAGATTAAGCAAAAATGAAGGATTAGAAAAATAATGCCTACCGCATGGTTTAACCAACAGCTTTCGGCTTTTGAAGCAGCATTTGAGCGCTATTTAACAGCGATTCCCGCACCTGATCGTCTTACAGAAGCCATGCTCTACAGCACCTTAAATGGTGGCAAGCGTCTACGCGCACTGTTAGTCATTGCCAGCGGCGAACTTTTTAATGCACCTAAAACACCGCTTACAACCATTGCCATTGCTATTGAAATGATCCATGCATATTCTCTAATCCATGATGATCTACCGGCGATGGATGATGATGATTATCGTCGAGGGAAGCTCACCTGCCATAAAACATTTGACGAGGCAACAGCTATCCTCGCCGGAGATGCGCTCTTAACGCAGAGTTTTAATTGCTTAAGTCACATTGATGATCTTTCTGCGGCGCAAATCATTCAGCTTATCCAACTGATCAGTAACGCAAGTGGTGCAAATGGTATGGTCGGTGGCCAACTATTTGATATCGAAGCTGAAGAACGAAAAGTGTCACTTGTGGAGTTAGAGCGGATTCATCGCAATAAAACAGGGGCGCTCATTAAAGCCTCAATTCTTTCTGGGGTGATTGCCGGCGATGGTTGCCAAGATGATTATGATCGTCTCTCTATCTATGCGGACAATATTGGTCTTGCTTTTCAAATCAAAGATGACATTCTAGATGTGACCGGCACCCAAGAAGAGCTCGGTAAGAAGCCCGGTGCTGATCAGTTACATGAGAAATCAACCTATATTTCATTACTTGGTCTAGATACTTCTATCGAAAAACTTCATCAGCTTATTGCTGAAGCTATCAAGCAACTTGAGCCTTTTGGAACGAAAGCCACACCGCTCATCGACTTGGCACACTATATCCAAAAGCGTAATCACTAAGGTTAAATAACAACATGACGAATGCAACTACGTTATTACAAGAGATCGACTCTCCTGATGATCTTAAAAATCGTTCTCTGCAAGATCTGCAGACTATATCAGATGAACTCAGACAATTTCTCATCGAAAGCGTCCTCGATTCCGGCGGACATTTTGCCTCGGGATTAGGCGTTGTCGAATTATCAGTTGCGCTCAATCATGTATTTAATCCCCCTTTTGATAAAATCATCTGGGATGTTGGGCACCAAGCCTATCCCCATAAAATTCTCACAGGGCGTAAAGATCGAATTCATACTATTCGCAAAAAAGGGGGCCTTGGTCCTTTCCCTTCCATTTTTGAAAGTGAATATGATGCCTTTGGCGTTGGTCATTCATCGACGTCGATTAGTGCCGCTTTAGGGATGGCTATTGGCGCGAAACATCATCATGAAGATCGACAACTGATCGCCGTCATTGGTGATGGTGCGCTCACCGCTGGACAAGCTTTTGAGGCACTCAACCATGCCGGTGACTTAAAATCGAACATGCTAGTCATTCTCAATGATAACAATATGTCGATTTCACCTAATGTCGGAGCACTCAGTACGATGCTCACAAGAATGCTCTCAAAGCCTGCACTACAATCGATTCGTGAAGGTGGCGCTAAGATCCTTGAACACCTCCCCTTCCCGAATGCCCTTGATATTGCAAAACGTGCCGAAGCGCATGTGAAGAGTACGGTTGCAGAGCAGAGCGTAATATTTGAAGAGTTTGGCTTTCAATATTTTGGGCCGATCGATGGTCATGATCTACCAACGCTGATTACAACGCTCAAAAACCTCAAATATAAGCATGGTCCTAAGCTGCTACACATTACCACTAAAAAAGGGAAAGGGTATGCCAAAGCCGAAGCTGAACCTGTAAAATTCCATGCTGTTTCAGCTTCTAAGCCTGTGGCGAAAAATGTTCAAAATAGTAGTACAACCGATCAAACAAATGCACCGGCAGCAACTAAACCAAAACAGCTCACCTATACAGAGGTCTTCTCCCAATGGCTCTGTGATATGGCGGCTATAGATCCTAATTTGATGGCCATTACACCGGCAATGTGTGAAGGTTCTGGTTTAGTGGCATTTAGCCAACGTTATCCTCAGCGTTTCTTTGATACAGCGATTGCCGAACAACATGCTGTAACGCTCGGCGCCGGCATGGCATTAAGTGGCGTTAAACCGGTTGTAGCGATCTACTCAACATTCTTACAACGCGCTTATGATCAACTGATTCACGATGTGGCAATTCAAAATTTAGATGTCACTTTTGCTATTGATCGAGCCGGCATTGTGGGCCCTGATGGTGCAACGCATGCAGGGACATTTGATATGGCCTATCTTCGTACGATCCCCAATATGGTGATTATGGCCCCCTCAAATGAAGATGAATGTTATCAAATGCTCACAACTGCTTACCAATATAAAGGCCCGGCAGCAGTTCGTTACCCTCGTGGAAAAGGCATCGGCCGAGCAATCAAAGCAAGCATCCAAGATCAACTTCCTATTGGCAAGAGCCATCTACTACAACGTGGCGAGAAACTACTTGTCATTAATATCGGCGCATTGATTACAACATCAACCACTGTAGCTGAACACTTTAATGCCTCGCTCCTTGATCTTCGATTCGTTAAACCGCTCGATCGAGAAACCCTACTCGAACTTGCAAAAACACATCAAGGCATTATCACCATCGAAGATGGCGCGATTATGGGCGGTGCGGGTTCTGCTATTACAGAATTATTGAATGATGAAGGCTTCTATCTCCCAATCAAACATTTTGGCATCAAAGATTACTACCCACAACATGGGGAGCGAGAAGAGATTTTGGCTGATTATGGTTTGACTGCGGAAAAGATTATTAAACAAACAACACTATTCTTAGATGCGATAGCCATTTAGCGAACACCTCTTAATTACAATCTTTTTTATAGTGAGATCGGTTCAAAATAAGCTTATTAAAATGCCGGCGCATCGGTTGATAGAGGCAAGGAAACCGTTCTATCCGGCATCATGCAAGTGTTGTTTAGTACGGTTTAATGTTCTTTTAAAATCCCACACTAGCTACTTAAAACTATTTTTCTTAAACCCGATTTACTATAGTCGTCAGAATCAAGAATACACACTTCAGGCTGATCTAGATCAAAAAAATATACGTTCTTGATTTTTTCATATTTTTACATTTTGGTTTTTAAATAAAACTTTATAACTTCCTTAAATGATAACACGGCAGATACTTACATAATATCTATCATAACTACTGATTAATACTATTAAATCTTAATGGGAATCTTTAAGTAATCAAACTCAATTATCGATAGCACAGCCCTATATATTTATATTTATTGACAATTGCCCGCGGAAAACCGCAAAAAAGCCCATATCAAAAAATACCGAATTTTATAATATTACAACAATAAGTGGTACAATCCACATTAAATAGCAACACTATTTAATGTTATTAATCTCTCCTTTATGCAAAACCAAAATAACAGAGATCTTAATAAGCCAACCATATCAATAATTAGTAATTATTATGAAAAAATATTTTAAATATAGTGAATATTTCTTGGCATTATCTTCCCTACTCATTTTAAGCTCAACCTCAATCGGATGGAGTGCTTACGATCCTTATATCAATGCACCTGGAAAAGAATCAATTAACGAAACCATTGATGGCGATCAATATGTAGAAAACGGGGGGAAAGCCGTCGGAAGCGTTGTGATTAATGATGGGCACCAAGTAGTCTCTAATGACGGGACATCCCTCCGCGCTAGCTTTAATAATCAGGCAAAACAAAGTATTTACGGGGGCACAACCGCTGACAATACATTTTATAACTACTCTGAGCAAACCATCATGGGCGGAGAAGCAATTAAAAATAGCTTTGATAGCGGTTCTTGGCAACATATTAACGGTGGAAATGCCTCTGATAATACTTTTTATAACAAATCAGGCCAAACTATAAATGAAGGAGAAGCGACAAAAAATAGCTTTGACAATAACTCTTGGCAAAATATTAATGGAGGTGAGTCCTCTGACAATACTTTTTATAACAAATCAGGCCAAACTGTAAACGGGGGAGAAGCGACAAAAAATAGCTTTGACAATAACTCTTGGCAAAATATTAATGGAGGTGAATCTTCTGACAATACTTTTTATAATAAATCAGGCCAAACTATAACAAGTGGAAAAACCACTAAAAATAGTTTCGATAATGATTCCTTGCAAAATATTAAGGGGGGGGACGCCTCTGACAATACGTTCTACAATAATTCAGGTCAAATTATTACGAATGGTTTTGCAAATAACAGTCAATTTTCTACTAATTCATCTCAAGATATTATCAATGGTATAGCTACTGATAATCGATTCAATAATGCCACACAAACAATTCATGAACAAGGTATCGCTACCAATAACAATATCGATAATGAGTCTTGGCAAAATTTGGAAGGTGGAACTGCCAATGACAATATAATTACTAATAATAGTGGTCAAAATATTAATAAGGGAACCGCTGTCAATAATACCATTAGTCAAGGTTCTTGGCAGACCATATCAGATGGACTTGCCAAAAACAACACAATCCACGAGGGTTCTGGACAAAATGTCAGTGGAGGAAAAGCAGAAAATACTACTATTGGAAGCGATTCTTGGCAAGATGTACGAAGTGGCACAGCAACGGATAATAAGATTGAGGAAGGTGGCCTACAAAATGTGTTTGGCGGCATTGCTTCTAACAATAATGTATCAGGCAAGCAATTAGTCTTTGGAGGATTAGCAGATAACAATACAATTACACTTAATGCGGAACAAAATGTCAAAGCAGAAGGCACAATTAAAGATAGTAACGTTCAAGGTAAAAGCTACTTCGCCTCAGGCGCTCATTCTCAAGGGTATTTCAATATTCAACATGGCGGGCAAGTTGAAATAATCACCAACGAGACTGATACAAAGACCATCGATAATTTAACGATAGAATCAGGAGCTAGGGCTTTAATTACAAACAACACCGCCTTAGATAGCACCACTTCTTTTATAGGAATTGGAAATCTCGATAATTCAGGTGTATTAAATATAAATAATGGCTTTAGCCTTAATCTTCCGCAATACATTACGGTATCTGCTGATACATTATTCGGTCAAGGTAATATCATCATGCACACCGATATTGCAAATCATACCGGCGATTTACTTAAGGTCGGACAATTAAATTCCTCTACAAAGCAAGGGTTAGATATTCAAAATAATGGGGCTGCAAATGCAACTCGTGACGATACTCTCATCATCGTCAACACAGAATCAGGGGGAAAATCTGACCAATTTTATTTAACCCATACAGTGGAATCCGGCGGATATCAATTTTTACTACGCCAAACAAATGGAGATAAAGATTGGGAACTCTATACCCCTAATAGTAGTGAGCCTGGCGATAATCCCGGCAGTGAACCTGGCGATAATCCCGGCAGTGAACCTGGCGATAATCCCGGCAGTGAACCTGGCGACAATCCCGGCAGTGAACCTGGCGACAATCCCGGCAGTGAACCTGGCGATAATCCCGGCAATGAGCCTGGCGATAATCCCGGCAGTGAACCTGGCGATAATCCCGGCAATGAGCCTGGCGATAATCCCGGCAGTGAACCTGGCGACAATCCCGGCAGTGAACCTGGCGACAATCCCGGCAATGAGCCTGGCGATAATCCCGGCAGTGAACCTGGCGATAATCCCGGCAATGAGCCTGGCGATAATCCCGGCAGTGAACCTGGCGATAATCCCGGCAATGAGCCTGGCGATAATCCCGGCAGTGAACCTGGCGACAATCCCGGCAATGAGCCTGGCGATAATCCCGGCAGTGAACCTGGCGATAATCCCGGCAATGAGCCTGGCGATAATCCCGGCAGTGAACCTGGCGATAATCCCGGCAGTGAACCTGGCGATAATCCCGGCAGTGATGGTGAAATAACGCCGCCCAACAATAAACCACTTTATACATCTACCGCAGATGCCGCAGCCAATAGCATTATAAGCACCTATCTTGCTAACTTTGTAGATACCCAAACTTTGCTGCAACGGATGGGTGCACTGCATCAAGATTATGAATATGGCATATGGGGACGTATTTATGGAGGTAAATTAGACTCTTTTGCTGATCAAGGATTAGATAGCTTTGATATGAAGTACTATTCTCTGCAAATTGGAGCGGATCATAAGTGGCATTTTGAGAATTCGCGCCTCTATTTAGGCATAGCAGCAAGTTACCTGCAAGCAGATCAAGATTTTGATAAACGTTCAAACTATTTAGATAATAGTGAAATTCAATATCGTAGTCAGAAAGGTTCTGGTCACTTAAAAAACTACAACTTTTATATTTATGCCACTTATATCAATGATCATAACTTCTATGTTGATACCCTTTTTAAGGCTGGGAGAATGAAAAGTCAATTTGATGTACGCGATAGCGCTAATACCCTTGTTAAGGGGAAAATGTCTCTGAATCTATTCTCTTTATCTGCAGAAATTGGACAACGCTTCTACTTTAATGAGGATCGTACAGGATGGTATATCACACCACAGGCACAATTTACCTATACAAAGTTTGGTAGCGGTACATTCCATGCAACCAATGGCCTCAATATCAAAGTAAATCGTAGAGAATCTCAATTAGGTCGACTAGGTACTGAAATTGGGTATCAATTAGATTCGAATAATATTACCAACCTCTATTTCAGAGGATCTTATCTCAAAGAGTTTTCCGATGATGGGCAATTTTATTTGAATAATAGTCGGGAGAAATACTCAATGAAAGGTCATTGGTGGCGTTATGAGTTAGGGGCAACTCGGCAATTCAACAAACGTGCCCATGGTTACCTTAATCTGAACTATAGTACAGGGCAACGATTTGATCAGAAACAGATCGAGTTTGGATATCGACATGAGTTTTAATCTCCTCTAACTCTCTCGTTAGAAATTGGAACTCAAACTCATATAGTCAGATTGGTATTTAAATAAACTTGTTTGAACGCCGGCACATCGACTGTAAGAAGCGAAGCATCTATTCTAAATATTATCGTGGCTACAATAAAACCGCCTTTCCTTGATTGAAAGGCGGTTTTCATAAACCATAATCTATGAAAAATCTATTATCGATATTCTTATTGAATCTCAGCTGCTAACACCGCAATTTGCGCTTCTGTAATCTGCTTGATTCCCTTTTCTGCTAAATCAAGCATTGCCATCAATTCTTCTTTAGCAAAAGGGGCTTGCTCTGCCGTTGCTTGAATTTCGATGAGCTTACCATCACTCGCCATAATGACATTCATATCGGTATCAGCTTGGCTATCTTCTGCATAATCAAGATCTAATACCGGTGTTCCTTGATAAACGCCGACAGAGATTGCCGCAATTTGTGCAACTAGCGGCGTTTTATCCAGAAGCCCTGATTCAACCAACTGATGAAGCGCTAAAACTAAAGCGATATAGCCTCCTGAAATAGCCGCTGTTCTCGTACCGCCATCGGCTTGTAAGACATCACAATCAATCGTAATTGTACGCTCACCTAATAACTCAAGATTGACAGCAGCCCGTAGAGAACGCCCAATTAAACGTTGTATCTCTAAAGTACGACCGCTCTGTTTGCCTTTTGCAGCCTCCCGTTGTGAACGCGTATGCGTTGATCCTGGTAACATACCATATTCTGCCGTAATCCATCCCTTCCCTTCACCACGCAAGAAGCCGGGGACTCGCTCCTCAACACTTGCGGTACAGAGGACTTTAGTGTTACCAAAAACTGCGAGTACTGACCCTGCAGCATGCATTGTGAAGTTAGGAATAAATTGCAAACTTCTCATTTCATCGGGTTTTCTATTAGATGGGCGCATCAATCTTCTCTCTCTTTTTTGGATGTTATGGATTTAAATCTTTTAGATAGTAACAGTCAAATAACAAAAACGCCCGTCTACTAAAACGGGCGTCGATGTTTACACATAACGTGTAATGAATACATTAGTGAATAACTATCGGGTATCAGATTAAGCTAGATTAAACAAATAAGCTACAATAATAAAGCTTATAAACCTACATATTCGACTTATTAATATCAATGACTTTTAAACTTATTCATTATAGTCTACTAATTAAAGAGGCATTACCCCTCTGTTGACTTATTTACCACGATAAACAATTCGACCTTTGGTCAAATCATAAGGAGTGAGCTCCACTTTCACTCTATCTCCCATTAAAATGCGAATATAATTTTTACGCATTTTCCCAGAAATATGCGCTGTAATAACGTGACCGTTATCTAACTCTACTCTAAATTGTGTATAAGGAAGGGTTTCTGTAACCGTTCCTTCCATTTCAATATGATCTTCTTTTGACATAGAACTCTTCAAATAACGATAAATATGTTGGTCGGGACAGCAGGATTTGAACCTGCGACCCCTTGCACCCCATGCAAGTGCGCTACCAGGCTGCGCCATGCCCCGACAAAATGAGGGTTAAATAGTAGCAAATAAAAAGCAAAATGGCAAGCAATTAACCGCTATCCTACCATTTTGCCTATATTAGGCAAGCGCCTATTTTTCAATCTGAAATAGAAAATCGTCCCTTTTTTGTAACGAATAAGAGAACTGTCCTTATTCACCAAAAGATCGACTTTTTACTCCGACTGTTCAATGACGCTTGTCAATCAATTCTACTTACTGTTCTTGTGTACGAACTTCGACTTTAACGCCATTAATATGTGCAATTGAGCTATCTGCTTGTACAGCATTACTCTCAGGCACTTTAACTTCAGCACCGCCACCTAACGCCGCATAGAGCATCACATCATTGATATGTTTATCAAAGTAGGTAGTCAGTAATGCTTGACGTGAGCTGAAGAGCGTTCTCTGTGCATCTAAGACATCAAGATAACTTGCAATCCCATTCGTGTAGAGTAGATTCGCTAAACGTAACTGCTCTGATGTTGTCGCCACTAAGTTTTGTTGTGCCCGTAATTGATCTGCAAGTGGTTGTTTAGAGACTAGCGCATCAGCAACTTCTTGGAAGGCTGTTTGAATCGCTTTCTCATAAGAAACGACAGCCATATTCTTACGAACATAAGAGAGATCTAAATTCTGCTGAATTTTACCCCAGTTAAAGATCGGGATAGAGATTGTTGGGTTAAATGACCAACCGCTGTGGCCACCCTTAAAGAGATCAGAGAGATCTTCAGAGGCTCTATTTAAAGTCGTTGTGAGACTAATACTTGGGAAGAATGCCGCACGGGCAGCCCCAATATTCGCATTCGCGGCCAATAGATTATATTCCGCTTCCATAACATCAGGACGCACCAGTAAGACTTGTGAAGGTAGACCTACCGGAAGATTCTCTACAAATTGATTTGTTCTAAGCGATAAGCCTTTCGGAAGATCTGTCGCCACGGTTCCGACTAAAGTATAGAGTGCATTTCGTGCTTTACCTAATTGCCCTTCAATATTCGCAACTTGTGCCTGCGCCGAGAAGACCTGCCCTTTTGCTTGAGCCAAATCAAGGTCATTCGCGATACCTGCATTAACCTGTTGCTGTACTAACGCATAAGAGGCACGATTTGAATTCAATGTCTCTTTCGCAACACGAAGCTGCTCTTGTGCTAATACTTCTGTTAAGTAAGCTCGTGCAACCCCTGAGATCAGTGAAATACGCGCCGCTTTTTGCCCCTCTTCAGATGCAAGATAACTTGCAAAAGCTGCATCGCTCATCGATTTTGCTTTACCGAAGAAATCAAGCTCGAAGCTACTCACACCGAAGTTAAGTGCTGAAGATTCAGAAATTGATGACTTTCCAGGAGCTGTATTAGAACTCCCAGCATCTCTACGGTTATAACTTCCGCCCGCGTTCACGCCGGGTAAACGTTCAGAGATAGAGATCCCATAAGAGATTCTCGCCGCTTCCATATTCAAAGTTGCAAGTTTGAGGTCTTTGTTATTCTCTAAAGCGAGGCTTATTAACGCTTTTAAACGTGGATCTTTAAAATATTGCTCCCAAGAGATTTCATAGGCAAACTTCTGCTCAGCAAGGCTTCCTGCCTGAACCTTTGATGCCGCCGGGAAAGTATCAATCACCGGTAGTGCCGGACGGTCATATTCAGGGGCTAATGAACACGCCGCAAGAATAAATGGGGCGCTAATATATAACAGGTTTTTTTTCATAATACGTGGTCAACCTCTAAGGTATTTTGCAATCATTGACTATTGTAACGGTTTAATTAATAGCTTAATCAAACTTAGTTAAGAATCCCAGTCAAACATTTTGACACATTTTTAATGTGAATAAATTTATAAAATTCACTTACTTGTGGCTGTATTGTAACAATCGACAACAATGTTGTCATTATTTTAAATTTTGCCAAACCCATAAAAATGTTTTTGCCAATATGGGGTATCAAAACGGGTGATTTCTACGCGTTTACCAGGACGTGGCGCATGAATCATCTGATTATCACCGATATAAATTCCCGCATGAGAGATACGATTCCCTTTAATTTTGAAGAATACGAGATCTCCTGGCTCAGGCGTTGCTGTTTTAGGTAAAAATTGATATTGCGAACGGGTATCTCTTGGGATTTTAATCCCGACTTTCTGATAAGCATATTGAATTAAACCACTGCAATCGAACCCTCGTCCTGGCTGCGCTCCCCCAAAACGATAAGGTGTCCCAACCTGCTCTTTTGCATAGGAAATTGCAGCATTCTTAATGCTCGAGAAATCTGAAAATATACTAGGTCTATGATCGGCCACTGCCATACTAGACAAACCAAACGCTGAAAACAACGAAAGTGCAAGAATTATTATTACTTTTTTTACTTTCACTCTAACATTTGAATGTAAATATTGTGCCATCTTATCTCCACAAGGCAATTCATTGATATGAATATTACTGATAATTTTATCCCCAATAGCCCTATTATAAAGAGCGCTATTTGCACGACAAATAGAGTGTATGATCACGCTATTTGTGATAGTTTAGTTCAGTTTCCGACTGTTCATCTCCATTATAAGATAAAGGATCACATTACAGATGACTGAAAAAATCAAAAATAATGTCTTAATTGTACACAGAAATCCGCAAGATGCTCAAAAAATTGCAAATTATCTGCATGAAGATCATTATAGCTACGATATTATCGAGCCCCAAGATTTACACCTCTACTTTCAACAAGATTCAGCATCAGTAATCTTTACTGACGACAGTGATGCTATCGCACCTGCTATTTCAGATGCGGGCATCTGTTTAACCGTTTTTGAGGTCAGTCAGCACTACACAAAAGCCTCATTAATACAAAAATTACAAAGCCTTGATATTAAAAGAGACTGGGATATCCCTGCTTTTATCGAACACCATACAAAAGCGATTCAAAATAGCGTTGGTCAAGATGAAGTGATTTTAGGACTCTCCGGTGGCGTTGATTCATCAGTCGTTGCAGCGCTCATTCATCAAGCGATCGGCACACAACTTACCTGCGTATTTGTGGACACTGGATTACTTCGTCTTAATGAGGGCGATAAGGTAATGCAGACTTTTGCAGATCATATGGGCATTAAAGTGATTCGTGTAGATGCCGAGGCACGCTTTTTAGAGGCACTTAAAGGTGTTGCTGATCCCGAACAGAAGCGGAAGATTATTGGCGAACTTTTCGTGAAGATTTTCGAAGAAGAGGCACATAAATTACCCCAAGCAAAATGGCTTGCTCAGGGCACAATTTATCCTGATATTTTAGAATCTCTCAACACTAAAGATGGCGTTGCCGTCAAATCGCACCATAATGTGGGCGGATTACCGAAAGAGATGAATCTTAAATTGCTAGAACCGATTAGCTCTCTCTTTAAAGATGAGGTTCGTAAACTCGGGGTTGCACTTGGACTACCGGAATCAATGGTTTATCGCCACCCATTCCCAGGGCCGGGTTTAGGCGTGCGGATTTTAGGGGAGATCAAAAAAGAGTATGCAGATATTCTACGCCTTGCCGATGATATCTTCATTGAAGAACTGATCAAAGCGGATCTCTATCATAAAGTCTCCCAAGCTTTTGCAGTTTTTGTTCCTGTGAAATCTGTGGGCGTTGTCGATGAAAAACGGGTCTATGATTATGTGATTGCACTACGCGCTATTGAAACCGTAGACTTTATGAGCGCTCGCGCGGCACATCTTCCTTGGGATTTTATTGAAATGGTCTCTAATAGAATCATTCGAGAAGTCAATGGTGTCTCTCGTGTCACTTATGATGTCTCTAATAAACCACCTGCCACCATTGAGTGGGAATAATTTACTATCCCTATCATCGGCGATCAATAATTTAAAATAAAAGATCTAAGATAAAAGAAGAGCCCATAACAGCTACAGTGACGGGCTCTTTGCTATTGTGGATTGTATTCTTACAATTTTACACTAATGGCACTTCAGGGAAATCGATCTTAGGATCAACGACATTATTGAGCCAATTCGTAAAGCTATTGAGCGCCGTTAATAAGGTCAATTGCACAATATCAGCTTCTGTAAAGCCTTCCGCTTTGGCACGCGCTAATAATGCTTGATCTAACTTACCATGATTTTTAAGTACCGCTAGCGCGATATCAATAATCACCTGTTCCCGCGAATCTTTTGCTCGCCCATATTGCGCTTCTCGGCACTCTTCTTCATTCATACCAGCCATTCTCTTAGCGGAAAAGGTGTGAGCACTCACACAATAGTGGCAACCATTATAATTCGCGACCGCTAAAGCAAGCATCTCTTGATCACGCTTAGAGAATTTTGATTGCTCAAGTTTTGCTTGCAATGCCATAAAGGCTTCTAAACTGACACCATCAATACCTAAAGCACCGAAGAAATTTGGTAACATTCCAAATTTCCCCTGAAGTTGAGTCAAAATAGGTTTCGCTTTTTCATCGGCATTATCAGGGGTTGCTAAGTTAAATGTGTACATCATATTTTCCTCTTAAAAATTAGTTTCACTAGATGGATGTTTGTTTTCCATTCGTTATTTTCCAGTAGCAAGTTCTTGAAGCCAGATTTCCGATCCCTACTTACTTTCATTAACAACTATCATAACAATAATATTTAAAATTACAATATATAATTTAATATATCGTATAAGGCTTTGATTTCCTTTATCACACCCTATCCTGATGATGAATCCTGTAATACGTCTCTACTTCCTAAAAAGAATCTATAAATAGTCCACTTTATGACCATAACGGATTTGAGCGTCACTTCATAAATGTGTATGATAAAAGAGTCATTAAGCCATCTCGTAGAGGTGGATATTTATAACTTAAGGAGAGAATCATTTATGCGTATTGTCCTGCTTGGCGCACCGGGATCTGGAAAAGGAACTCAGGCTGAAAATATTGTTAAAAAATTTGGTATTACCCATCTATCAACAGGTGATATGCTTCGTGCCGAAGTCAGTGCAGGTACGCCGCTAGGTTTAGAAGCAAAAAAAATCATGGATGAGGGTAAATTAGTCTCTGATGAGATCGTTTTAGGAATGGTTAAAAATCATATTCTTAAAGCTGAAAATGGTTTTTTACTCGATGGTTTTCCAAGAAATATTAATCAAGCAGAGCAACTCGATGCTTTACTTGATGAGATCAATATGCCGATTGAGAAAGTCATCTATTTTGATGTCCCTTTTGAAGTCATCAAAGAGCGTCTACAATCTCGTGGCCGTTCTGATGATAATGAAGAGACAATTCTTAAACGCCGTAAAGTGTTCGAAGATGAGACATTCCCATTAGTGGACTATTTCACCATTCAAGGAAAACTCAAAACAATCAATGGTTATGGCGATATTAATGAGATTAGCGAAGAGATCTTTAAAACAATCGATCCTTCTCTCTAATGGCTTCGCGCTAATCTAATTGCAAGCTTTAACGTAGATTTCAGAAAAGAAACTTTGCGATTGAAAGCAGAAAAGGCTACGATTTTAGGTAGCCTTTTCTTTTATCACCGCTCAACCATTTCCAATCATTTTAGTGTATTGACATATTCACTTTTATGGTAATTTGGTTTAAAAAAATAGTTTTAAGTAGCTCGTGTAGGATTTTAAAAGAACATCAAACCTGACTCACCAACACTTGCAAGATGCCGGATAGAACGGCTTCCTTGCCTCGATCAACCGATGCGCCGGCATTTGAATAATGCTTATTTTGGACCGATCTTACTATAAATACTATTTTTAAATATTATTGAATGAATGATAATGATCTATTTCTTATTCTACTTCTTATTCTACTCGACCTATAACTCAAGGATTGATCCCAATGAAACGTAGTCTCTCTATCTTAGGCGTTGTGATCTTTATTGCTATTTTTGCCTATTTCGCCCAACCGCTCTTTATGCCACCGGCACAATCTGATCGGCAAACAGAACCCTTTTGGGTGATCGAAACTACGCCGAACTCTCTCACCGTATTCGATCTAACACTCAATCAATCCTCCCTAAGAGATCTCATTGATGTATTAGGAAATCGTCTTGATCTCTCGGTTTTTGAGCAAAATGGCGAATATCAGTTAGAAGGCTATATTCGAGAAACATTTGTAGGGGGATTGACTGCACGTATTCCCTTTACACTACAAGCATCTCAATCAGAATTGAAAGCGCTCACCGATCCTTTAACGCCGAGTAAAAAATCACTCTCAACACATCGAATTTATGAGATCTCTGAAGATCAGCATCCACAATTTTATGATCATATCGTCCAAAGCCTCTCTTTTATTCCCATTGCGGTAACATTGGATGAAGCAGTCATTCTCGGGAGATTTGGTGCTCACCCACTCAAACTACAAGAAGCCAATAATGGTATCATCCATTATCTCTATCCTGAAAAAGGTGTGGATATTCTGTTAGACCCTAAAGGAGAAGCGCGCGCCGTGGTTCAATATTCAACACCAGATCAATTTCAAACGAAAGTCATTGACCCTCTTTATGAAAATGGTGCAACACAACTGCCGGTAACACAATAATGAAACGGCGACCTAAACGTCATGTAATATAGCCATTACGAGCCATAACAGTATTGCCACCTTCTAGCCCTTCACAACCCTATTAATCACATAATTGGCGGCTAACAAGCCCATTGTAGCGGTTACAGCGACTGATGAACCATAACCTTGACAGCTTAAGCCGCCACTTGAATTCTTCACCGGTGCACGGTTTTCTCGGCTAAAAACAATAGGGATACCACTTTTTTCTGTATGACCAGGAAAACCATACTCTTTACGTAAAATCGCTTTCAAACGCGCGCATAAGGGATCGTGGAATGTGGCATTGAGATCATCCACCAGAAGCTGTGCGGCATCTTGCTTACCGCCGGCAGCACCGGTGGTAATGATTCGATACTTCTCACGTTTTGCAAATGCAATCAGAGCGGCTTTGACTTTCACTTGATCCATCGCATCAATAATCCAGTAGTTTTCTCTCGGCGCTGCTAAATACCCCTTAAGGTTATCCACTGTTAAAAAATCTTCGATGATATTCACCTGACAGCGATCATTAATCTCAGCAATGCGCCGGGCCATCTCTTCTACTTTTGGGGCGCCAATCGTACTGCTTAGTGCATGAATTTGCCGATTAATATTACTCTCTGCAATATTATCTAGATCAATCAAGGTCAATTGCCCTATTGCGCTACGCGCTAAGGCTTCTACCGCCCATGAACCCACGCCACCAATACCGATTACAACCACGTGTGTTGCGGCTAAGCGTGCTAATCCTTCCGCACCATATAACCGCTCTAAAGTTGAAAATCGTCGATCATAATCCTGTTTCACACTACCCTCTTTTATCTATAGTATATAGGTTTAAAATAAGCTTACTTAAATGCCGGCGCATCTGTTGATCGAGGCAAGGAAGCTATTCTATCCGGCATCTTGCAAGCGTTATTTAGTACGGTTTTATGTTCTTTTAAAATCCTATACTAGCTGCTTAAAAACTACTTTTCTTAAACCAAATTCACTATATAATGAATCCTATCTATTTTCTAAGAATCTTAACATATCGATGAGATATCGATCAGCTTCTCAGAAAGCTTTCGAATAAAAAAGAGATGCCACCAGTGCATCTCTTCTCTATTAATATTTTTGATACTGAAACATATTCGGATATTCGAATATACCGGTCCGTTTGAAATTAACCTAAACGCTCGTTTACTTTATCCCAGTTTACTAACGCCCAGAAGTTCTCTAAGTAGTTAGGACGGCTGTTACGGTAATCAATATAGTATGCGTGTTCCCATACGTCACAAGTCAATAATGGTGTCTGACCTGCTGTTAATGGTGTTGCGGCATTAGAAGTTGAAACAAGTTCAATAGAACCGTCTGCATTTTTCACAAGCCATGCCCAACCTGAACCGAAAGTACCGATTGCACATTTATCAAATGCTTTTTGGAACTCTTCAAAAGAACCCCATTTTTTATTGATCTCTTCTGCAATTTTACCCGTCGCTGCACCGCCACCTTGTGGTTTTAGTGATTCCCAGTAGAAAGTATGATTCCATACTTGCGCCGCATTATTAAACATCGGGCCTGAAGCTTTTAAAATAATCTCTTCAAGTGATGCATTCGCAAACTCAGTACCTTCAATAAGGGTATTCAATGTATTCACATAAGTTTGGTGATGTTTACCGTAATGGTACTCTAAAGTCTCTTTAGAGATATGAGGTGCAAGTGCATCCATCGCATAAGGTAATTTTGGTAATTCAAATGACATAATACTTCCTCCTGTCAAATTTAAATAAAATCGTTGTGACCCATTAATTTTAGGCTTTATTCTGACCTAACACAAGTTATCATGACTTTTCTTTCAAAAAAAACGCCATCCTACTCATTTCAATGATTATTTTACATTCTCAGATTGACGACTTGTGATTGTTTTCGCAAGTTTGTCTAAAACACCATTAATGTAACGATGGCTTCCCTCCGCGCCAAATTGTTTTGCTAATTCAACCGCTTCATTAATCACAGATTTATAAGGAATGTCTAGTTGATTCTCTAACTCATAAGCCCCTAACCATAAAATAGAACGCTCGATAGGGTCGACACTCTCGATATCACGATCTAACAAAGGATTAAGGAGTTGATTGAGTTCTGTTCGATTTTGTGTAATCCCTTGTAATGTTTCATGAAAATACTCACTATTCGCTTCAGAAAACTTAGGATTATCAGCAAGATTCGCACTAATCTCACTCAAAGAGTTTTGGGCAATTTGCCATTGATAAAGCGCTTGAATTAAGAAAAATCGAGCAGATTTACGAGACTCGATTAATTTACGTTTTGACATAGACACGTCTATTATCCTCTTGATATTGAAATAAGAAAGCGCCCCATTAAAGGAGCGCCTACTCTTTTAAGTTAGAAGTAATCTTAAAAAGCTTTTAAAGATTACTACTTAGCAGCATTACGACGCTCTTCATGATAGATCAAGCCCGTACCTGCAGGAATTAAGCGTCCCACAATAACATTCTCTTTCAAGCCACGAAGGTGATCTTTCAAGCCTTTAATCGAAGCATCTGTCAAGACACGAGTTGTCTCTTGGAACGATGCCGCCGAGATGAAGCTATCTGTCGCTAATGATGCTTTAGTAATACCAAGAAGAACAGGGCGATATGTCGCAGGAATCTTACCCTCTGCTTCTAAACGCTCATTCTCTTCAAGTACTGCAACATATTCAGCTTGCTCACCTTTGATGAAGGTACTGTCATTTGATTCAAGAATCTCAACCTTACGAAGCATCTGACGAATGATCACTTCGATATGTTTATCAGAGATTTTTACCCCTTGTAGACGGTAAACATCTTGGATCTCTTTCACAAGATAAGCCGCAAGTTCTTTCACGCCTAAAAGACGAAGAATATCATGCGCACTTAACTCACCATCCACAATGATTTCACCTTTCTCAACTGATTCACCTTCGAATACGTTGACATGACGCCATTTTGGAATCAACTCTTCATGCGCATTGCCCGCTGAATCCGTAATGATCAAGCGTTGCTTACTCATCGTTTCTCGTCCAAAGCTCACGATACCGCTCTGCTCTGCAAGAATTGCCGCTTCTTTAGGACGACGCGCTTCAAATAAGTCCGCAACCCGTGGAAGACCCCCGGTAATATCACGTGTTTTAGATGATTCTTGTGGAATACGTGCAAGAGGGTCACCTACAGTTACTTGATCCCCATCGTTCAAGTTCAAGATCGCCCCGACTGGTAATGTGTACATTGCAGTCACATCTGTACCCGGAATATTAAGCTCATTACCGGCTTCATCAACAACATAGATCGAAGGACGTTTACCGCCAGCATTCCGTTGTTTAGAATCAAGTACGATCAAGTTAGAAAGACCTGTAACATCATCTGTTTGTTTCTGAATATTGATATTCTCTTCAAAATCCACAAACTTCACATAACCGGTTACTTCAACGATAACAGGGATAGTATGTGGATCCCATGTTGCAACGATATCGCCTACATCTACACTACCGCCCTCATCCACAACGATCACCGCACCGTAAGGTACTTTATAACGTTCACGGTTACGACCAAATTCATCCATGATGATCAATTCGCCCGAACGAGAGGTAGATACTAAATTGTTATCTTTGTTACGAACTGTTTTCACACGAACAAGCTTCAATGTACCTTTTGTTTTAACCTGTACATTTGAAACAGCTGCCGAACCTGATGCCGCCCCCCCGATATGGAAGGTACGCATCGTTAACTGTGTTCCTGGTTCCCCAATCGATTGTGCTGCAATAACGCCCACGGACTCGCCTGGATTGACAAGATGACCACGACCAAGATCGCGACCATAACATTTTGCACAAAGGCCATGACGATTCTTACAAGTAATTGGTGAACGGGCTAATAACTCATCCACACCCTTCTCATCAAGAAGATCAACTGCAGCTTCATCTAATAAAGTACCGGCTTCAAATAAGACTTCATCCGAACCTGGAACATAGACATCTTCAGCAACTACAAGCCCTAACACACGAGCGCGTAATGGCTCAACGATATCCCCACCTTCAACGATAGGTGTCATTAAGAGACCATCGCGTGTACCGCAATCTTCATTCACAATCACAAGATCCTGCGCAACGTCAACAAGACGACGCGTTAAGTAACCTGAGTTTGCTGTTTTAAGTGCCGTATCCGCAAGACCTTTACGAGCACCATGGGTTGATACGAAGTACTGAAGAACGTCAAGACCTTCACGGAAGTTTGCAGTAATCGGTGTTTCGATGATTGAACCATCTGGTTTCGCCATCAGACCACGCATCCCTGCAAGCTGACGAATCTGAGCCGCACTACCCCGCGCCCCTGAATCGGCCATCATAAAGATCGAGTTAAATGAAGTCTGCTCAACTTTTTTACCTGTTTTCGCATCGATGACTTCATCTTTACCGAGGTTGCTCATCATTGTTTTTGCAACTTCTTCATTGGTACGAGACCAAATATCGATGACCTTATTGTAACGCTCACCGTTCGTGACCAAACCTTGTGAATATTGATGCTGAACTTCTTTAACTTCTGCTTCTGCACGCTCAATAATCGCTTGTTTTTGTGGTGGGATCACCATATCTTCATAACCCACTGAAGAGCCTGAACGCATCGCATAATAGAAGCCGGTATACATCAATTTATCGGCAAAGATTACCGTATCTTTAAGACCTAAACGACGATAACAGGTATTAATCAGGTTAGAGATCTCACGCTTGGTTAATACTTTATCAATTACGGAGAAGGGTAAGCCTACAGGTAGAAGATCCGTCAAAATCACACGTCCAACAGTTGAATCTACACGACGATAAGTTTCACCCTCTTTCGCATCTTCAAACATCACGATTGGAAGACGGACAGAGATTTTTGCATGCACGTCAAGTTCTTTAAGGGCATATGCTCTATGAACTTCAGCAGTATCTGCAAAAACACGACCTTCACCTTTCGCATTTAAACGCTCACGGGTCATATAGTAAAGACCTAATACAACGTCCTGAGAAGGTACGATGATTGGCTCACCATTAGCAGGTGACAAAATGTTGTTCGAAGACATCATTAATGCACGCGCTTCAAGCTGTGACTCGATTGATAATGGTACGTGAACCGCCATCTGGTCACCATCGAAGTCGGCGTTGAATGCGGTACAAACGAGCGGATGCAACTGAATCGCTTTACCTTCGATGAGTACAGGTTCAAATGCCTGAATCCCTAATCTATGCAAGGTTGGCGCACGGTTAAGTAAAATTGGGTGCTCAGTAATAACATGCTCTAAGATATCCCATACTTCCGGCACTTCACGCTCAACCATTCGTTTTGCAGCTTTAATCGTTGTTGCAATACCACGTTGAATTAATTGTGAGAAGATAAATGGTTTAAAGAGCTCAAGCGCCATCTGTTTGGGTAGACCACACTGATGTAGACGAAGTGTCGGTCCCACCACGATTACAGAACGACCGGAATAGTCCACACGCTTACCAAGAAGGTTTTGACGGAAACGACCTTGCTTCCCTTTGATCATATCCGCAAGTGATTTCAATGGACGCTTATTAGCCCCTGAAATCGCACGACCACGACGACCATTATCTAGTAAGGAGTCCACAGATTCTTGAAGCATACGCTTCTCATTACGTACAATAATATCCGGCGCTTCTAATTCAAGAAGACGTTGTAGACGGTTATTACGGTTAATAACACGACGATAAAGATCATTCAAATCTGACGTCGCAAAACGGCCACCGTCAAGTGGTACTAATGGACGTAAATCTGGTGGTAATACAGGTAAATTTGTTAAGATCATCCACTCAGGTTTATTGCCTGATGCGATAAATGATTCTACTAATTTAAGGCGGTTAGAAAGACGCTTAAATTTAGTCTCTGAACGGGTTTCTTGTAATTCTTCTCGTAATTTTGATGCTTCTTCTTCAAGATCAATCGCCTTTAAGAGCTCAAGAATTGCTTCAGCTCCCATACGTGCATCAAACTCATCACCGTACTCTTCAATTGCATCGAGGAATTCTTCATCGGTTAATACTTGACCATGTTCAAACGGTGTTAAGCCTGGTTCAATCACTACAAATGATTCAAAGTAGAGGATCTTCTCGATATCACGAAGTGTCATATCCAACAAAAGACCGATACGACTTGGTAGTGATTTGAGATACCAAATATGCGCAACAGGGGAAGCTAGACTAATATGCCCCATACGCTCACGACGAACATTTGAAAGCGTGACTTCAACGCCACACTTTTCACATACAACACCGCGGTGTTTTAGGCGCTTATATTTACCACATAAGCACTCATAATCTTTCACAGGTCCGAAAATTTTGGCACAAAAAAGTCCATCACGCTCTGGTTTAAAGGTACGATAATTGATCGTCTCTGGCTTTTTAACTTCACCATAAGACCAGCTAAGAATCTTCTCAGGGGAGGCAAGACCAATCTTAATTGCGTCAAAACCACCTTTATCTTCATTCTTAAATAAATTTAATAAGTTCATTCGTTATCTTCCAATCTATATTTAAAGAAATGTCTCTATGAAACGGTTTGATAAGTGATGATTACTCATCATCACTATCGCTGACCGTATCAATATCGATACCTAGAGAACGAATCTCTTTAATCAGTACGTTAAAGGACTCCGGCATTCCCACTTCAATGTTGTGTTCACCATTGACAATATTTTTATAAACGGCTGTTCTTCCAGCAACATCATCCGATTTCACAGTAAGCATCTCTTGTAGCGTGTATGCAGCACCATAAGCTTCAAGTGCCCACACCTCCATTTCACCGAAACGCTGCCCACCGAACTGGGCTTTACCACCAAGCGGTTGCTGTGTCACAAGTGAATATGGACCTGTTGAACGAGCATGCATCTTATCATCCACTAAGTGATTCAATTTGAGCATATACATAAAACCCACCGTTACAGGACGGTCAAATGCATCCCCTGTACGACCATCATATAACGTAATTTGGCCTGACTCGGGAAGATCTGCTAAACGAAGCATCCGACGCATCTCCTCTTCTGATGCCCCATCGAATACAGGGCTCGCCATCGGCACCCCTTTTCTAAGGTTTTCGCATAACTCAAAGAGCTCATCATCATTGAATTTATCTAAATCAACGGTTTGTGCGCTACCATCTTTATTATAAATTTGATCTAAGAAACCACGTAACTCATCTGCTTTTGCTCTCGCTTTGATCATCTTATCGATCTTAAGACCTAATCCATGCGCGGCCCAACCTAAGTGCGTTTCAAGAATCTGACCGATGTTCATACGTGAAGGGACCCCAAGTGGATTCAAACAGATATCAACCGGCGTACCATCTTCCATGTATGGCATATCTTCTTCAGGAACGATCATCGAGATGACCCCTTTATTCCCGTGACGCCCCGCCATTTTATCTCCTGGCTGAATACGACGTTTTACCGCAAGGTAAACTTTCACCATCTTAAGAACGCCCGGCGCTAACTCATCACCTTGAGTTAATTTTTCACGTAACTCTTCAAATTTCTTATTTGAATCTTTACGTTGTTGCTCAAGAAGCTGCTTCAGTTTGACTAACTCTTCTGCTTGCTCTTCCGATTTGAGTTTAAGCTCAAGCCATTTTTCACGCTCAATGCCTTGGAGGTATTCATCTGTGATCTTGTCCCCAGCTTTAATCCCTTTATTGCCGGCAACAACTTCTGCACCAATCAGGTTTCTACCTACGCGAGCAAAAAGGTCATCTTCTAATATCCGTAATTGGTCATTTAAGTCCTTACGAACACCACGAAGCTCACGATCTTCAATCTCTTTCGCACGACTATCTTTCTCGATACCATCCCGTGTAAAGACACGAACATCGATTACAGTACCATCCATTCCTGAAGGAACACGTAGTGAGTTATCTTTAACATCAGAGGCTTTCTCACCGAAAATTGCACGAAGCAATTTCTCTTCAGGCGTTAAAGTTGTTTCCCCTTTTGGAGAGACTTTACCCACCAAAATATCACCCGATTTTACTTCCGCCCCAATATAAGCAATCCCTGCTTCATCAAGCTTAGAAAGTGCTGATTCTGATACATTAGGAATATCTGAAGTAATCTCTTCAGGCCCTAATTTAGTATCCCGAGCCACACAGGTTAACTCTTCAATATGAATCGTTGTGAAACGCTCTTCCTTCACAACACGCTCAGAGATCAAAATTGAATCTTCGTAGTTATAACCATTCCATGGCATAAACGCTACGAGCATATTTTGACCAAGGGCTAACTCGCCTAAGTCCGTTGAGGGACCGTCTGCAAGAATATCTTTCTTAGAAACGATATCGCCTTCTTTTACGAGTACTTTTTGGTTAATACAAGTATTTGCATTTGAACGCTGATATTTCGTGAGGTTATAGATATCAACCCCTGATTGACCCACAATTGTCTCTTCATCATTCACACGAATAATGATTCGAGTAGCATCGACATAATCAACCACACCGCCACGCTTCGCAACCACACAAACCCCAGAATCGCGCGCAACAATACGCTCCATTCCAGTACCTACGAGTGGTTTATCGGCATTTAAAGTAGGAACAGCTTGTCGTTGCATGTTCGATCCCATAAGTGCACGGTTCGCATCATCATGTTCAAGGAATGGAATCAGTGCTGCTGCGATAGATACAATCTGTTTTGGTGAAATATCGATATAGCTAATTTGCTCTTTAGTTAAGAGTGTAAACTCTCCCTCTACACGAGCGGCAATAAGATCATCAACAAAAGCGCCATTTTCATCTAATTTTGCATTCGCCTGCGCGATACCATAATGCGCCTCTTCATACGCAGAGAGGTAATCCACCTGATCAGTAACTCGTCCATCAATGACTTTTCGATAAGGTGTTTCAAGGAATCCATAGCTATTGGTACGAGCATAACTTGCCAATGAGTTGATCAAACCGATGTTTGGACCTTCCGGTGTTTCGATTGGGCATACGCGACCATAATGGGTTACATGAACGTCACGAACCTCAAAGCCTGCACGCTCACGTGTCAATCCACCAGGGCCTAATGCAGAGATACGACGCTTATGCGTAACCTCTGATAGAGGATTATTTTGGTCCATAAATTGCGATAACTGTGATGAGCCAAAGAACTCTTTGATTGCAGCACCTACAGGTTTCGCATTGATCAATTCATGTGGCGTTAAACCATCTGATTCCGCTAATAACAAGCGATCTTTAACTGCACGCTCAATACGTACTAAACCAATGCGATAAACATTTTCAACCATCTCTCCTACTGAACGAATACGACGGTTGCCAAGGTGATCCACATCATCCACAGTGCCATGGCCATTACGAATAGAGATGAGCTCTTTTAAGACATCTAAAATATCTTTATTAGAAAGTGTACCTTCTCCTGTATCTGAATCACGACCTAGACGACGGTTAAACTTCATTCGGCCTACCGCAGAAAGATCATAACGATCGCTAGAGAAGAAGAGGCTTGCAAATAGGCTCTCAGCTGCTTCTTTTGTAGGCGGCTCACCTGGGCGCATCATACGATAAATTTCGATTTGGGCTTCTAACTGGCTCTTCGTTGTATCTGCACGGAGCGTATCAGAGATATATGAACCGCGATCTACATCATTTGTGAAAAGTACAGGAATTGTATCAATACCATATGCCACAAACTTTTCGAGTAGATCTTGTGTCACGACATCATTTGCAAGTGCTAATAGCTCACCTGTTGACTCATCTAAAATATCTTGAGAGATCACACGGCCTACGAGATACTCAAAAGGTACTTCTAGATCTTTAACACCCGCATCTTCTAATTTTTTCACGTGACGGGCGGTTATACGACGACCTTTCTCAACAAGCACTTCCCCGTCAAGAATAATATCAAACGCAGCCATCTCACCACGAAGGCGAGCAGGCACTAATTCTAAGAAAAGCTTTTGTTTACGGATTTTGAATGTATTTGTTTCAAAAAACTCCGCTAAAATTTCACTATCAGATAGGCCTAATGCTTTAAGGATAATCGTTGCATGTAGTTTACGGCGGCGGTCAATACGAGCATAAACAAGGTCCTTCGCATCAAATTCGAAATCCATCCATGAACCACGATAAGGAATGATTCGTGCAGAGAAGAGTAACTTCCCTGAAGAATGACCTTTCCCTTTATCATGATCAAAGAATACGCCGGGTGAACGATGGAGCTGAGAAACGATAACGCGCTCAGTACCATTAATCACAAAGGTACCATTTTCAGTCATCAATGGAATTTCACCAAGGTAAACGCCACCACGGCCAAATTGATCGATATCCGCTTCACGAATTTCTTTAATTTCCCCTGTTTCAAGGTCTGAAATTTTAAGACGCATCCCAATCCGAAGTGACGCAGCATAAGTCGTGCCTCTCATTTGACATTCACGAACATCAAACTCAGGTTCACCGATATGATAATCGACATATTCTAATGAGAGACGAAAACCATTTGATGTTGCCGTTTTAGCCTTAATTGCCTCGATAGGAAATACGGACTTAAAAGCCGCATGCAACCCTTGATCACTCCGTTCTTTACGAAGAACAGTATCTTGTAAAAAATTGTGATATGAATCAATTTGGGTAGCTAAAAGAAAAGGAACCTCTTGAACTTCAATTTGTTGCCCAAAATCTTTACGGATGCGTTTTTTTTCTGTAAACGAATAAACCATGCAATGAATTCCTCATAAGGTAGGAAATATAAACATATAAATTAATCCTTTGTGGCTTTTTCAGCCTAATCGCGATGATTTTCAACAGGCCTAATTTATACGCTCGAAAATATTTTTTTAAAGCTAGTAAAGGCTAGGGTTTAAACCCTAGCCTTTACGCTTCATTATTGTCTAAAAGAGAGCCTTTCTCAGGCATAGGTTTTACCATCTCTTCTATCGATAATACTATTTAAGCTCAACAGTTGCACCAGCTTCTTCAAGCTCAGCTTTAATTTTGTCTGCTTCTTCTTTAGAGACTTGCTCTTTAATTGTTGCAGGAGCACCTTCAACGAGGGCTTTAGCATCACCAAGACCAAGACCAGTGATTCCACGAACAACTTTAATAACGTTGATCTTTTTCTCACCAGCTGATGTCATTACAACATCAAACTCAGTTTGTGCTTCAGCAGCCGCACCAGCATCGCCAGCAGGACCTGCAGCTACAGCTACTGCTGCAGTTACGCCAAATTTTTCTTCGATAGCAGAGATTAATTCCATCACTTCTGCAGTTTTCATCTCTTCAATCGCATTAAGGATATCTTCGTGTGAGATTGCCATAATATAAAACTCCTAAATTATCTTAAAATTTTGATTAATATATAATTCTAAATTAAGAATTACAAACAGTCGCGTAATTAAGCTGCTTCTGCTTCTTTTTTGTCTCTTACTGAAGCTAATGTTGCAGCAAGTTTCTGAACTGGTGCTTTCAATACAGCCAAGAACATTGAGATCGCTTCTTCCTTCGTTGGAAGTGATGCGATTGCTTTCAATGCAGAACCTTCATGAACTTCACCATCATGGGCGATTGCTTTAACAACTAACTTCTCGTTCGCTTTTTCCTTAAGGAAATTGTGAATTACACGTGCGCCTGCCACTGGATCTTCTTCACTCATTGAAAAAGCCATAATGATAGGACCAACAAGACTTGGAATAGCATCTTCAAACTGAGTGTCTTTCAATGCTAATCTTGCTAATGTATTTTTCACAACGCGGATATCTACATTCGCAGATCTTGCCGCATTACGAAGAGATGTAATCTGAGCTACCGTAAGCCCGTGGTATTCAGAAAGTACTAGAGAGTGAGCACCATTTGCTACCCCATGAACTTCTTGCACCACTTCTTGTTTACTTTGCAAAGAACTCATTTTTCACCTTTACATTTTTGGTAATTTTACTTACCACCTATAAACCCGAATATCTATCAACTTTAAAGGCTCATAGATATTCAGCCCTATACGGTAACCCTAATTTAGAACTACCGTCTACGTAGAACACTTTCGTTATTAAGCCAGTTAAGGCATCTACGGTCTTCGACTCACCTTTAATTAAAATTAAAAGATAAGTTCAATTCTTTATTAAAATACTAAACAGATGCCAAATCAACAGCGATACCAGGACCCATTGTTGATGCAACAGTTAATTTCTTAATATAAACACCTTTTGCAGAGGCTGGTTTCAAACGTGTTACTTCAGCAATTAATGCTTTTAAGTTACCACGAAGTTGTTCAGTATCAAATGCAACTTTACCGATTGAGCAATGAACAATACCTGCTTTATCAGTACGGAAACGCACCTGACCAGATTTTGCATTTTTAACTGCAGTTGCAACATCAGGTGTTACAGTACCTACACGTGGGTTTGGCATCAATCCACGTGGCCCTAACACTTGACCTAATTGACCTACAACACGCATTGCATCTGGAGTTGCGATAACGACATCATAGTTAAGATCTCCACCTTTCATACTATCAGCAAGATCCTCAAAACCTACAACATCAGCGCCCGCTTCTTTTGCAGCGTCTGCGTTTGCACCTTGTGCAAATACAGCAACGCGGACATCTTTACCTGTACCATTAGGCATGACAGTTGCACCACGAACGACTTGGTCAGATTTACGTGGATCAACGCCAAGATTCAGTGCAACTTCGAAAGACTCTTCAAATTTTGCAGCAGGTACTTTTTTGAGAAGCTCAACTGCTTCATCTAAAGTATATACTTTTGTAGAATCTACTAATTCTAAAATTGCTTTCTGTTTTTTAGTTAATTTAGCCATCTTACACGCCCTCCACTTCGATACCCATTGAGCGCGCACTACCTGCGATGATTTTCACTGCAGCATCTAAGTCAGCTGAAGATAAATCTGGCTCTTTTGTTTTTGCAATTTCTTCTAATTGCGCACGAGTCACTTTGCCCACTTTTTGTGTATTGGGTCTTGGGCTACCAGATTTGATACCAGCAGCTTTTTTGAGCAAATATGCAGCTGGTGGAGTTTTAGTAATAAAGGTAAATGAGCGATCATTATATACAGTGATTACTACTGGAATTGGCATTCCAGGTTCTAACTGTTGAGTCGCAGCATTAAACGCTTTACAGAATTCCATGATATTAACACCATGTTGACCAAGCGCAGGACCGATTGGTGGTGATGGGCTAGCTTTACCTGCAGCAACCTGCAAGTTAATATAAGACATTACTTTTTTTGCCATTTGGCGACACTCCTATGAATGGGTCAACGCACAAAAGTGCTCCCCTATTTTAAAGACCAATAATTGTAGCACTATTTTTTATGCACTACAATTCTTTAATAATTTTTATTTCTGATTTTAGAAGCACTGATTTTAAATCTTCAATTTTTTCACAAAATCATTCACCGTACAACCTGATGATTTATTGCCGACTTTTGTATACCTTATCGCAAGATTTTATTATTAAACTTTCTCTACTTGACTAAATTCCAGATCAACAGGCGTTGCTCGACCAAAGATCATCACAGAAACTTTAAGACGACCTTTCTCAGAATCCACTTCTGTTACAGTGCCATTAAATTCATTAAATGGCCCATCGATAACACGAACCTCTTCACCTACCTCATAAAGAACCTTGAGACGTGGCCCTTCTTCAGCCTGAGCTATACGATTAAGTATTGCTTGCGCTTCTCGCTCAGAGATAGGACTAGGGCGATCGCTCTTTCCACCCACAAAACCGATTACTCGAGGAACACTATTTACCAAATGCCACACTTCTTCTGTCATATCAGCTTGAACTAGAACATATCCTGGAAAAAACTTACGCTCACTTTTGCGACGTTTACCATCTTTTACTTCCACCACTTCTTCTGTTGGAACTAAAATCTTACCAAACTTAGATTCAAAACCTTCACGCGCAATATACTCATGTAATGCTCGAACTACCTGCCCTTCATACCCTGAATAGGCTTGTATTACATACCAATGCATCGCTCTCTCCTACGAAAATGACAATATCAATGAGATGATATTTTTAATAATAAAATCAACTAACATCAAAAATAACAATGTCACAGCCATAACAATCACTACAAGCAATGTCATTTTTCTTGTTTCATCCATTGTTGGCCATACAACTCGGCGCAACTCAATTCTTGCCTCTTTAAAGAAAGTAATGAGTTGCTTCCCTTTAGGAGAGGTAAGGAAGAGACCGACACCGGCAACTAAACCGACAAGTAATGCACCAAATGCATACAAGCTATTTACCCCCTCAAAATAATAGTAGGTAAACACACCTGCTAAAACAATGAGTAACGAGAGCCACATTAGCCCTTTACCCTCATTTTTTATCTCTTGCCCTTTAGTTGAATTTACCACTGCTTTTTTAGGAGCCGTCTTTACTGCCTTTGTATCAGCAGGTTTTTTCTTTGTATTCATCTTATTACTTCTCTTTTCTATAAATAGTAGAGCTGCATTATACTCGATTATTTTAATTACATAAAATAAAAGCAGTCAGAGACTGACTGCTTTATTTATTTTGGCGGGCCAAGAAGGAATCGAACCCTCAACCTACGGTTTTGGAGACCGTCGCTCTGCCAATTGAGCTATTGACCCAGATACTGCTAGCAGTAATTATGCAATAACTTTAGCTACAACGCCCGCACCAACTGTACGGCCACCTTCACGAATTGCGAAACGTAAACCTTCATCCATAGCGATTGGGTTAATCAACTCAACAACCATTTTCACGTTATCGCCAGGCATAACCATTTCTACACCTTCAGGCAACTCAACTGAACCAGTCACGTCTGTAGTACGGAAATAGAATTGTGGACGATAACCTTTGAAGAATGGAGTATGACGACCACCTTCTTCTTTAGAAAGAACGTATACTTCTGCTTCAAATTTTGTATGTGGCTTGATTGAACCTGGTTTTGCTAATACTTGACCACGTTCAACATCTTCACGTTTAGTACCACGAAGAAGAACACCTACGTTGTCCCCTGCTTGACCTTGATCAAGAAGCTTACGGAACATTTCAACACCAGTACAGGTAGTTTTTTGTGTAGGCCGGATGCCAACGATTTCTAACTCTTCACCAGTCTTAACAACACCAGTCTCAACACGGCCAGTTACAACTGTACCACGACCTGAGATTGAGAATACATCTTCGATTGGCATCAAGAAAGGCTTGTCGATTTGACGCTCTGGAAGTGGAATCCAGCTATCAAGTGCATCAAGTAATTTTTTGATTGCAGGCACACCAATTTCAGACTCATCGCCTTCAATTGCTTTAAGTGCTGAACCTACGATTACTGGAGTATCATCGCCAGGGAATTCATACGCATCAAGAAGTTCACGAACTTCCATCTCAACTAATTCGATCAACTCAGCATCATCTACCATATCTGCTTTATTTAAGAAAACAACAATATATGGAACGCCTACTTGGCGTGATAATAGGATATGCTCACGAGTTTGTGGCATAGGACCATCTGCAGCTGAACAAACAAGGATCGCGCCGTCCATTTGTGCCGCACCAGTGATCATGTTTTTAACATAGTCAGCATGTCCTGGGCAGTCAACGTGTGCATAATGGCGTAATGGTGACTCATATTCTACGTGAGAAGTAGAGATTGTAATACCACGCTCTCTCTCTTCCGGTGCATTATCGATCTGATCATAAGCACGAACATTCGCACCTGAAGATTCATTACCGACTTTAGTTAATGCAGCCGTCAACGTAGTTTTACCATGGTCAACGTGCCCAATTGTACCGACGTTTACGTGCGGCTTATTACGACTAAAAGTTTCCTTTGACATAATATCACTCTTCTAGATTAGATTTAATTACACGGAAGGGGGATGGTGCTCATAACCGGAATTGAACTGGTGACCTCGTCCTTACCAAGGACGCGCTCTACCAACTGAGCTATATGAGCATAAAATGGAGCGGGTGATGGGAATCGAACCCACACAATCAGCTTGGAAGGCTGAGATTCTACCATTGAACTACACCCGCAGAACTCATTTAAAATTGGTGGTGGAGGAAGGATTCGAACCTTCGAAGGCATAGCCGCCAGATTTACAGTCTAGTCCCTTTGACCGCTCGGGAACTCCACCAAAGAAGCTGTTATTATACACCGTGTTTTTTGCCTGTCAATTAAATTTATGTTTATTTTTTATCAACCATAAAACTTAACTTCAAACTATTTGACACCCTCTATTTACCCAGATTATTAAGTGCGTTAATCAGCACTTGATCTTTGTTGTAGATGTCAGCACGGAATGAGATACTATCATCCTTTACTCGCGTTGTCATGTATAAAGTATAGACAGGTATCTTTTTATCTTTTGCCAATCCTACATGTGATTCTTTTGATTGACGAAATGCCGATTTAATTTTTGATTGATTCCACCCGGCTTCCCCCAAAAAGTATTCGGCAAGCTCTTCTGGATTCTCGATTCGCACACAACCAGAACTAAAATCCCTTGATGTACGATTAAAAAGTGATTTAGAAGGTGTGTCATGCAGATAGATCGCATGCTCATTTGGGAACATAAATTTCACACGCCCTAATGAATTGTAGTCACCCGGATCTTGACGTAATTGGAATGGGAAATTATTACGGCTATATTGCGACCAATCTACAGTACCAGGATCGATCTCTTGCCCATTCCTAAAAATTCTAATTTTAGAGCCTGTCAGCGCATAAGGATTACGCTTTAGTCTAGGTAAGAAATCATTCACCGCCATTGAACGGGGAACATGCCAATAAGGACTAAAGACAATATAGCTCATGGGAGACATAAATACCGGTGTTTTGCGCCCTTCCCGCCCTACAACTGTTCGTGCACTAAGAACTGTTTCCCCATCTTTTACTACTTCATAACGAAAGCCCGGAATATCCACAGCAACAAAATGTTCGCCCATACTTTCAGGCATCCAGCGCCAGCGTTCTAAATTAATCTGAATCTGCTGAATACGTTCGGCATTAGAGCGATTCAGCTCAGCAATTGTCTTTTTACCCGCAGCACCATCTGGTTCTAGGAGATGAGTGCGTTGAAAGTCTTTTACTGCTTTTACCATCTGGCTATCATATGTAGCTCCCTCTCCGGCGTTGTATCCTAGATAATTGAGACGATCACGCATCAATTGTACACGTTCTCCTCCCATACCTGGCTTAATAGTGGCACCTTGAGGCACTATCGCCGGTTCCTCACCCTGCTCTTTCAACTTAAAAGCTAATAGCGCCCTTTTAAGATCTTGATATTCCTTATATTGTGGCTCAAGCGCAGCAAATGCAGCACTTATATCATCACTCAACAATATCTGTTGATAGGCATCAGCGACATCAACATTACGCCCCTCTAATAGCCAATCTTTATCCTGCTTCTTAATCTCCGGCACTCCTTGAACAATATCGCGAATATAAGAGAGTCCGGCCTCTGTTAAAAGCGCCATTAATTCAGCTTGATGCGCAGCCACATCCCCACTTTGCAATAGGTTCTCGATACGTCCTACATGATAAAGTTGTGGTAGCAATCCTAAGCCTTCACTCTCTAAAAGTGCGGTATAGAGTGCTTCGCCCTTAGGTGTTAGCCCTTCAACGGTCACTAATACAGTTTCATCAGCAACCATTGGGTCTTGTTGCAGTTTATGGAATTTTTGAAGATCGGCTTTGGCTACACGAGAACTGTAGTTATAACTTTCAGCGGCTTTCGGTGCTTTCTCTGCCCAGAAAGGCGCTTTTGCCCGATAATCAATTACCCGTTCAGGAACTTCAAAAGGCTGGAAGTTTTCAATACCCCCATCATCTCGTTTAGTATGTGCTTGTTTCACACGATCTGATTTCATTTCGTTTTGACTAACCTGTACACTCTTAACGGATGCTGACGTACTAGCTTCTTCCCATTTTGAGGCTCTTTGCTCTTCAGGTATACTTTTAGCGCTCATTTCAAGAGGCGGCACCGAAACTTGTGGCTGCGGTACTTCAATTACAGTAGCAGTTTCAGTTGCAGGTAAGGTATCTATATCCACTTCCCCGCTTAGCACCTGATTGAGAGAAGAGACATTCTCCAAATCAATCTTTACTGTAATAGGCTCTTGCGCTTCAGATGCCGCGAAACTGGCATTCTGAAGTAAAGCAAAAGTTAAACTCACCGCAACAAGGCTTCTTTTCATGCTCAAACTCTCTAAGTTCACTGTAGGATATTATATTGGCCATTCAATATTACTGATCGCCCTATTTCATATAGTCTTATTACTCATAAAATACGGCTCTTAACAACTATTTAGCAAAGTACCATTCATACAAAATAATACGGAATAAAGTTAAATACATACTAATAAATGCTTATTATACAAAAGTTTTTCTAACTACGCTTTAAAGTATGAAGATCATAAGGTGTTTCTTGATAAACACAATAGTTCAACCAATTTGCAAAAAGCATGTTGCCATGAGAACGCCAAGTCACTAATGGCTCATTGTTTGGATCATTATCCCTATAGTAATTTTGCGGGGGATCAATCGCCATTCCTTTAGCCAAATCCCGACGATACTCTTGATCAAGCGTATCAAAATCATACTCTCCATGTCCCATCACATAGACATGTCGAAGATCTCGGTTTGCTACTATATGAACGCCAGCCTCTTCTGATTCTGCCAAAATCATCAAATCAGAATGCTTCTCAATATCTGCTCTACGGACTTCTGTATGTCGGCTATGAGGCGCATTAAAGCGATCATCAAATCCCCGAAGCAGTTTTACTGTTGGCGAATAGATTTGATGGGGGAACACTCCAAACCGTTTCTCCGGCAAATCATATTTATCAATGCCATAACGATAATAGAGCCCCGCTTGCGCCCCCCAACAGATATAGAGTGTTGAAAAGACATTCTGATCTGCCCACTCCATAATTTTTGTTAACTCTTCCCAATATTGTACCGATTCAAAAGGGATTGTTTCCACCGGCGCACCGGTAATGATAAAACCATCAAAGACATCATCTTTGATCTCTTCAAAGGTTCGATAAAAAGCATTCAGGTAGGCTTGATCCGTATTTTTAGGCTGATACGTCTCTGTTGCTAAAAAAACAGGCTCTACTTGCAAAGAAGTATTCCCTAGCACTCGAAGTAGCTGTGTTTCTGTCACTTCTTTCAGTGGCATTAAATTTAATATTGCAATTTTCATTGGGCGAATATCCTGCGTTACCGCACGATTTTCATCCATTACGAAGATATTTTCATTTTGTAAAACTTGATAAGCAGGTAAATTATTAGGGATTTTAACAGGCATTACTGCCTCCTTGTGTATCTATGATAAGCACGATTAAGCCAATACATTGCGCAATATAAATTGATGTTCTTTTTATAAAAAGCTTCAAAATCGCAATAAATTACTAAACAATATATGAGTAAAATGAATTGATAAACCAAATAAAGATAGAACACTTATTGGTAAAGTGAGTTTACTATAAAGTCCTGCCAAACAACTCGGCAAGACCCTATATAAACTCTTACATTGAAGATCAATTTATCTATTCAGATCGCTGTGATTTTGCGAGCGCTTGATCAATATCAGCAATTAAATCATTCACATCTTCAAGTCCTATCGAAAGACGGATGAGCTCCGGTAATACACCTGCTTTCTTCAAACCTTCCTCATCTAATTGTGAATGGGTTGTTCCAGCGGGGTGAATCACCAGGCTTTTCGCATCTGCCACATTCGCTAAAAGTGAGAAGATTTTAAGTGAATCAATAAAGCGGATACTCGCATCTTTCCCACCTTTGACTCCAAAAGTAAAGATCGCGCCTACACCTTTCGGGAAATATTGCTGTGCCCGATCGTGATACGGATTTCCCTCTAAACCGGGATGTTTCACCCAAGCAACTGCCGGATGATTTTGTAAGTATTGCGCAATTTTAAGCGCTGATTCTGTCATTCTCTCAACGCGCAAACTCAATGTTTCAAGTCCAAGTAGAATTAAAAAGGCGTTAAATGGACTAATACAAGCGCCAGTATCGCGAAGTAATTCCACGCGCGCTTTTAAAATATAAGCTTGCTCCCCTAAATCTGCATATTGCAAACCATGATAGGCCGCATCGGGTGTATTAAATCCTGGATAACGGGGATTATCTTTAAAGTTAAAATTGCCATTATCGACAATGGCGCCGCCAATAGACGTACCATGACCACCGATATATTTCGTTAAGGAATGAACCACAACGTTGATCCCATAACGTTTAAGATTAATGAGATAAGGTGTCCCAAAGGTATTATCTACGATAGTGATAATCTTGTATTTCTGTGCAATTGCAACAATTTGCTCAATATCGGGGATATTAATATCAGGATTGCCGATACTTTCAAAAAAGATGGCTTTAGTCTTCTCGTTGATCGCTGCTTCAAGTGCGGTAAAATCTTCCGGCTCAATAAAATGTACTTTGATACCAAATTGAGACTGCAGGCGATTATTAAAGAGCGTATAAGTACCACCGTAAATGGTACTTAGAGTAATAATTTCATCACCCGGCGTTGCCACATTTAAGACCGAATAGAGAATTGCCGCCATCCCTGAGCTTGTAGCAAGCCCCCCTACGCCACCTTCAAGCGCCGCAACACGTTTCTCTAAGACATCAGTTGTAGGATTCATAATACGCGTATAGATATTTCCGGGCTTTGCTAAACCGAAAAGATCCGCTGCATGTTGTGAATCATCAAAAACATAACTTGAGGTTTGATAAATCGGTACAGCACGAGAACGGGTTTCATCCACCGTTTGGCCGCCATGAAGTTGTAGAGTATCGAAACTCCAATTTGAGGTTGTCATTAAAAGAACTCCTAAATTTTATTGGTTACCACAGATCCTCTGCATCATTTAGCCTCTTCATACACATCCAAAAGTATTGACAGCATAAGAGTGCTATTAGATTTTATTGCGATTAAATGATCTTAACCGGATCTGCAAAATAATCACGCTCAGTCCAAAAAATTAGAAACATAAACTGATAGCGCTTAAGAGATAGCTATACCTTAGCCCTAAAGAGAATGCAAATAGTTCGTAGGAAAAAGGATCAGTTTCCTCGATCTTTTACAAAATTGACAAGCTCTTTTTATGCCATCGATAATCTTACATTCTCAAACATAACCTATTGATATTAAATCAATTAAATTATTGTAATAACCACTGCTACCCCCCAATTACTACATCGCCTCATAAATTTTCTGCCCTGCAATATAGGTCGCCCTAATAGCCCTATCATCTCCTAAAATCATCTGCACAAAGAGAGCCTCTTCTAAACTCTCCACGTAACTCATTCGATAACGAATAATCGGCGTTGAATGAAGATCTAATACTGTCAGATCCGCCTCCATTCCCGGTGCGATAGAACCAATTTTATCGGCCAATGATAACGCTTCGGCGGTTCCTTTCGAGGCCAGATAAAAACTATGCAGAGAGGAATAAGGTGCATTATTGAGCTGTGCCGCTT
This sequence comes from Ignatzschineria larvae DSM 13226, assembly GCF_038500265.1. Taxonomy (NCBI): domain Bacteria; kingdom Pseudomonadati; phylum Pseudomonadota; class Gammaproteobacteria; order Cardiobacteriales; family Ignatzschineriaceae; genus Ignatzschineria; species Ignatzschineria larvae. The sequence continues at coordinate 1,986,340 of NZ_CP150637.1, forward strand.
TATACGCCTCATTCATAGTCTGCAATATGGAGAAAGAGGTGCCTGCCCCTACATCTGTGGCGAGCCCCACTTTTACCGGTCGATCTTTCCGTTTTGCTAATTGCACATTAAACGCACCGGAACCTAAGAAGAAATTCGAAGTCGGGCAATGCGCAATCGCCACATTTCGTTCATGTAATCGTTGGAATTCCCGTTCCGTTAAATGCACGCCATGCCCATAGATCGCTCGATCTCGCAGAAGATGAAAGCGCTCATAGACATCTGTATAATCAATGGCATCCGGAAATAAGGACCGTACCCAAGCAATCTCATCCCTATTTTCTGAGACATGAGATTGAATCAAGGTATCGGGAAATTCTTGTGCTAACGCGCCAACCATTTCAAGTTGTGCAACCGTAGATGTAGGCACAAATCTTGGGGTAATCACATATTCTGCTCTCCCCTTTTTATGCCACTTTTCAATTAGCGCTTTCGATTCATCATAAGCGCGCTCCGGCGTATCGAGAAGCGCTTCAGGCGCATTTTGATCCATACAGACTTTGCCGGCCATAATACGCATATTGTATTTCTCTGCCTCTGTAAAGAGCGCCTCTACCGATTCAGGATAGACCGTACAAAAAACAGTGGAAGAGGTTACGCCATTGCGATGTTGCTCCGTCAAGAATATTTTAGCCACTTGATCGGCATAAGCGCGATCTTGAAACTTCTGCTCCGCGACAAAAGTGTAATCATTCAGCCAATCAAGTAGCTGCTGACCATAAGAAGCAATGATCTCTGTCTGTGGATAATGCACATGACTATCGATAAACCCCGGCAAAATCAAACTATCTCGATAATGAGTAATCGCTACAACATCCTCTAAAGGTGCTATTTGTAGCAACAATTGTGAAGCCTCTCCTACAGCCACAATTTTCCCGGCTTTCATCACAATGAGCGCATCGTCTAAATATTGGTATGCCCCGTCAACCCCATATAAAAAAGGATCCCGTTGAAAGCTTAACATCGCCCCACGAAGCCCCGTTATCGGCTCTATACTCTCACCTTTATTGATGGCTTCTCTCATCTCTTGAACGAGAACTTCTAATGATAGTTCTGCCGCTATACTCATCTTCTTCTCACTTATATCCTGATATTTGTACTTGATATTGATACTCTATTCACACACCACAATCTCAACTTATGCTGACCACTTTAAATGCGCAATGGCATAAGGTTCTGCTAAAAGATCACCCGGTTCCGGAATCGTCTCATCAAAAGGGGTAAATCCTCGTTTTTCAAAAAATTGGATTGCCGCTCGATTTTCTTGATACAGATCGAGATACTCTGCCTGATAATGTTCTTGTGCCGCCTTTAAGAGCGCAGATCCGATCCCTTGATGTTGATCACTTGGAAGCACCGCAAATCGCTCGATAGAATCTTCCTCAATGGCAATAAATCCCAATAAGCGTCGGCTCTCTTCATCATAAGCGCCTAGTAAGGTTGTAATTGCCTGCAATAAGGCGGCAGTTTGTGCTTCATCCACCTTATAGAGTGATTTGCCGCAGCGCTGATTAACCGCTTCTACCGCTCTTTTCCAAATTGTCATGAGCTGATCGATCTCAGCATCTGATCGTGCTTCGATCGGCGCTAAGAAAAAAGAAAACGCCTCAGTAGAAGCGTTTGAATGATTATTTTGTTTCATTACGTTCAATTATCTCGTTCTTATTTTTGTTCTAATTCTGATGCTTATTTGATTTTAATGTTTATTATTCTGATATTTATTAATTAGGCTCTTCTACACGCCCAGGTTTAACGGTTTCATCATATTTCTTAGCCACTTTGGAGAATTTACCCACCACAATGGCACAGATATAGGCATAAATCGCACTTAAGACTGCCCCGATCGGTACGACGATTAAAAGCTGATAAGAGAAAGCTTGCAAGCCAAGCATCTGCGCAATCGGCTCATCAATAAAGAGCACAAGACCGATAAAGAGAAGCAGATAGAAGAATGAGAGCACAAATCCGCGTTTCATCGCTGCCATTCTAAAGTGCTGATCGAGAGGTTGCGAGGCAAAAGCGCTCATCCAGAACCCCAACAATAACCCAAGGGGTAAAATGGCCGAGAAAGTGATAATCGAAAATGGCAAGATTTTACTTAATTGCACGGCTTCTCGTACATGCTCTGATGCAAGAGTATGCAGAGCACCAAAGCCGATTAAATACGTAATGAGCATCAAAAGATTAAAGAGATAGAAGAAAGTCAGAATAATTCTGCCCCGTTGATTATCTTTATAAACTTGTTCTGGTTGTGTTGTCATCATAAGCTCCTTTAGAGGTGTAATATCCACAATTTATGTCATAAATGATAGTGTTTTTAATCACCATTTTAATCACCATTAATAACCTATTTATTAATTGAATTTGACAACTATTTTAGCACATTGACATTTAATAACGGGTTTATTCTGTTTGAAAAGCGATTTAAAAATTGTTCCCTGCAACAAAAAGATTCATCGAGCAATAGGCTTTTCGTATCCAATCTCTTTCACTGCCCTAATTCCCCGGAATAAGCTATAATTTCAATACTATCACACGGCAATTGAAGATATTAATAATGAGGAAAGTAAGGTAAACGATGAAGATACTCCATACTGCAGATTGGCATCTAGGCAAATTGATTCATGGTATCTATATGACTGAGGATCAAGGCTTTCTGCTTAAGCAACTGATCGATCATATTGAAAAAGAGCGGCCTGATCTCATTATTATCGCCGGCGATATTTATGATCGTGCCATCCCACCGGTTGAAGCCATTGAACTCTTAAATCATTTCCTCAATCGTGTGACGTTAGAATTCAATATTCCCATTATCGCTATTACCGGCAATCACGATAGCCCCAAACGCTTGCAATTTGGGAATGATTTCCTTCAAGCCAAACAGTGTTACCTTATCACCGAATTAGATCCGGCTTTTAAACCAATCGTACTCTTTGATCAATTTGGCGAGATCCATTTTTATCCTATTCCCTACTTAGAGCCCGCTATTGTTCGCCACACATTGCAAGATCCTTCCATCACCGATCACGATAGTGCACTTCAAGCGATCGTGACCAAAATTGAAGAACAATACGACCCCAATGTTCGAAATGTGCTTATTTTACATGCCTTTGTGACCCATTCCTCCTCCCCAGAGAAACAGACTTCAGATTCAGAAAGACCGCTTTCGATTGGGGGCAGTGAATATGTCTCTGCTGAATATCTCGATATTTTTGATTATGTGGCGCTAGGTCATCTCCACCAAGCTCACTATATTAAAGATCAACGTATCCAATATTCTGGCTCGCTACTCAAATACTCACAATCTGAAGCCAATCATCGCAAAGCTATTTTAGAGATCGAACTCAATCAAAAAGGTGAGCTCACCATTGAAAAATGCTTTTTAACACCTCGGCGCGATCTTCGGGAAGTGAAAGGCTACTTGAAAGAGATTCTGCAAATGACGATGAGTGAGGATTACTATTTTGTTACATTACTCGATGAAACGCCGGTTCTACAGCCGATGGAACAGATTCGTACCGTATTTCCTAATGCAATGCATATCCAGCGTATTCCCCAAAATACGCCATTGTTTCACAAGAAACATTTCGACACTTCGCAAACAACACGAGAAGATGATCTCACCCTATTTAAGGGCTTTTATCGAACACTTCTCGATAAAGAACCTGACCCTGAGACATTACAGATCTTTGCCGATGCGATTCAACATAGCGATAAAATATAAAGGAGAATCGGTATGCGCCCTATCCAATTAACATTAACTGCATTTGGCCCTTATCAAGGGAGAGAAGTGATCGATTTTCGTAAACTTGCACCTCACGATCTCTTTGTGATTTCCGGGAAAACCGGTGCCGGCAAAACATCGATTTTTGATGGCATCTCTTATGCACTCTTTGGGGAAGCGAGCGGTGCTGACCGTAAAGATGCAACCTTGTCACTTCGCAGTGATTTTGCGAGCGATCAAGAGCCGACAACGGCGGAATTGATTTTTGAACTCCGAGGAAAGCAGTATCGTATCTTCCGGCAACTACCTTATCTCAAAAGTGGGAATAAAACACTGACACAAGGTAAAGCAGAGATATATGCACTCAATAATACGGGTGATCAAGATGATCTTTTTGCCGAAACCCCCTTAGTGGAACGGCAAATTCCCAATATGGTTAACCCTAAGATCGAGGCATTACTTGGTTTAAATCGAGATCAATTTAATCAGCTCGTGATGCTTCCTCAGGGGGAATATCAGCGCTTTTTAACCTCTAAAACTGCTGATAAAGAGGCGATTTTACGTACAGTCTTTAATACTGAAAAGTATCAAAATGTCGTTGAAAACCTCAAATTAAAAGCCGATCAGTCACAAAAATCGGTCATCAAACTGCAAGCCCATTATAACTCACTGATTCAATCTATTTATCAACAACTTCCAGTTCGCGAGTCTCCCTTTTTTCAGTTCTTCCAAGAAGAAGCTGAGCTGCAAATCAATAGTTATCAAGCCATTGAAGGTTTAGAAGCAGAGAGCCTCTTTTACCAAGAGAAAGTCAAAGCCATTACCGGCGATATTATGACTCAAAAGCAAAAACTCGATGTGCAGAAACAGACATTACTCAATACCCAAAATATCAATGAGAAATTTCAAGCCTTAGCGAATGCTCAACAAGATTTTGATAACTTAAATGCACAACAAGTAGAGATTAATAGACTGAAAAATGAGATTTCATTGGCTGAAAAAGCGTTATCTATGGAGAAGTTTGCCCATGAAGTTTTTCGCTTACGACAAGAGAAGCAGGATACCGAAAATCATCTTTCAGCGGCAAAACAGCAACTCACTGAAGTGCAAAAAAATCACCAACATGCAACGGAGCAATATCAAGAAGCCCAAGAGAAAGAGGCTGAAATACTTGCATTAAGCGAAGAGATCACCCTGCTTGAGAGCCGAAAAAGAGACGTTGAAATGCTCGACGATCTGCAAGCTACGGTTATAAGGACTCAAAAAAAGAGTGCGCAACTTCAGCAAAACATTAGCCATTTACAACAAGAAATCACCACAAAGCAATCAGAAAAAAATAGGCTACAGGATGCCGTTAGAGAAGCTGAAACCATTAGCCACCCTATTGCCATTTATCAACAATTACAGAGCTATTTAGAGCAACTAGCAAAGTTATCCGCAAAACAAGCAGAACAAAAGCAGGCACTCATTACGGCTAATGAGAAAAAACAACAAAAATCGATCACACTGCAAGCAGCAAAAGAAGCAAGAGAAAGCGCTGCCATAAAATTCTATCAAGAACAAGCGGTGAATCTTGCATACACTTTAAAAGAGTTCGAACCCTGCCCTGTATGCGGTAGCATCGAGCATCCGCAAAAAGCAGAGGCTCATCATTCGCAAATCCTTGGAGATCATGCTCAAAATCCTCAAGCCGGTTTTGATAGCGCCAATGAAGCTTTAAGTCTAGCGCAACGAGAATATGATCAAGCAGTTCATCGCGCTCAAGAGATACTTGCAAATATTGAAAGTATCGAGCAAGAGATCTATCAAGCATGGCAAACAGTGCGCTACTTCGCAAACAGAGAAGCACAATATATTGCACCGCTCACCTTAGAACTTAACGCGGAAGCAATGACAACGTCTGTCATAGAAACTAACAGCAATAAGGTGGCATTAGCGCTTAAAAAGGGACAAACATATTGGCAGTCATTACAGACTTTACGCTCAGAGATTAGCGCAATTGAGCTGTTAATCACACAACAACAGTCAGAACTTGAAGTGCTGAAAGAATCCCATCAGACTGAAAAAACACGATTAACAGAAGCCCAAAGCGCCTTAACCCAAATTTTACAACATATCCCGGAAAGCCTCCGGGATTCCACTGCCTATCAAACACATTTAGGCGCACAAAAATCACGACTCACAACCCTCAAAAACCGCTTAAAAGAAGCCGAAAAAAACCTCCAAGAAACAGCACAACAAGGTGCACTTGCCGCTCAAAGCGTTGAGCAATATCAAGCGCAAAAAGCAAAAATTATCACGAGTTTAGAAAAAGCAGAATGCGCTTTCCAAGAAGTGCTTCTCAATGCCTCATGGATAATAGAATGCCGACAAACAACTACGGAAGACGAGGAGAGTGAGGGACGGGAAGGAAGTCAGTCTGCTGATGAAACGCAATTTCTGCAAGCACAAAAACTGATTCCTAAGCTTTCAGATAATCGGCAGGTAGTCGAAAAATTTACTCAACGTTATCTATTAACACAGGAAAAGGTCAAAACATTAACGTCAGAGTTAAAAGATCAAAAACCCCAAGATATTATTGAACTTGAGAACAAGGTGCAAGAACAGGAGCTCAAGCTTGAAACAATGCAACATACCCTTTTAACCCATCAGCAATATATTCAAAATATTGCCCAGACGATTGAAAACATTAAAGCACAAGCTCAAGCCCTAGAATCAGCCCGTTCAATCCATGAAAAAACCGTAGAAGTATATGACCTGGTTCGAGGACAAAATCGGCACCGTATCTCATTAGAGCGTTTTATTCTCATTGAGTATTTCGAGATGATTATTCATGCCGCGAATATTCGCCTAGAACAGATGACCCATGGTCAATTTCAGTTTATTCGCTCCGAAGAGATTGCGTCTAGAAATGTGCAAAGTGGTCTTGATCTTAATGTTTACGATGCCTACACCGGTGAAAACCGAGATGTGAAAACCCTATCCGGTGGGGAAAAATTTAAGGCCTCTCTGAGTCTTTCTCTCGGTATGGCCGATGTGATTCAAGCCCATAAAGGAGGGATTTCGATCGAAACGCTCTTTATTGATGAAGGCTTCGGGGCACTCGATGAAGAATCGCTACTGCAAGCCATTGATGTACTCATTGCACTACAAGCCTCCGGTAGAATGATCGGGGTGATCTCTCACGTTGAAGAGCTCAAGCAGACATTGCCGGCGCGGATAGAGGTTATAAAAACACGAGGCGGAACAAGCCAAACAAATATTATAATCAAATAATACTCTTCAAGATGATAATGAAATGAGCCTCCATTATCTATCTAATTGATTTAATCAATCTACTGATACTTGAAAAGGGATAGCTTTAATGGCAACCATCCCTTTCTATGAGTATTCGTAATGCGGTGAAATACCTCAGATATTGAGTTAAATTTTCATCTTAAAATTTTACCATAAGAAACTTAATGAAGGATTACTCACACCCGCTAACAGTAACATATAGTAATTGATAGCAACAATCACGACTAAAGAGATGATACTAATTAGTAATCCGACAATCGCAAGTCCTCTAGGTTTTTGTGTTAATCCTACTAATGAGAGAATAAGACCTGTAAACCAGCCAAGCCAACCTAAAATAGGGAACCAGCCTGCAAATAGTGAAATTAATGCCACAATCAACCCTATTAAGCCGATCGTATTTGTTGCAGCTGCCAATTTGGGCAATGTAGACCTCGGATAGCCCTCAGACAGATCCTTGCCTCTATTTATATTGGGTACAGAATGAGGCACATGGCTCTGCGGCTGTTGTTTTTGTATTTGAGCCGGGGTATTTTGTGAGTCAACAGCATTCTCAACTGAAACCATTCCTTTTGAACCAATACGATGGAAGTTATCTTTGACTAATGGCTCATCATCAAGCATTACAGCACGATCTTTTGTCTCTTCTATCATTATAAGCATCCTTTCATAGATTGAAATAGATCTCTGTCATAGATTTCATAGCAGATCTCATCGAGAACATCGCTTAGCCAAGTAGATCTATTTAAGAGATTTTAAGGGAAATATTAATCATTAAATTCATCCTTAATTTGTGACAACAATGTTAAATTAAATCCTTAAAAAATCATAGATAAACAATGTAAAGATCTCGCTATAATCAGCCATAATCAACAATAATATTATTGATATATCTTCAAATGTTTTTTAATATCTTGAACCTTGAAAAAGCGTAAATTCCCATCTAATTATTTTTATGATTGAAGGCTAGGCAATGGAAAGAACACCTAACCTCACAAGCAATATGCTAAAATAACGATCATTTATTCATCTTGAGATTAACTGTTATGATCACTTACCCTCGTGCACAGTTGCATCGCCGACTTGGTGCGCTTTTATACGATATTCTCTGCATTGTTGCCCTTGAAATGGTTGTGGGTGCGATCTTCTTACTCTTTAATAGTGGAGAAGCCATTACTCAAGGACACCCACTCTATAAAGCGCAGCAGACCTGTTTTGCCATTGTTCCCTTTCTCTACTTTATATTCTTTTGGCTAAGAGACGCGCATACGACCGGCATGCGTGCTTGGCGATTACGGATTCAAACACTCGATGAGAAGCCTATTACTGCACCTAAAGCCATTATTCGCCTCTTTTGTGCCATATTAAGTTGGATTCCTTTCGGTTTAGGTTATTGGTGGATTTTAGTCTCACCGACAAGGCTTGCTTGGCATGATCGGCTCTCAGGAACCGAAATTATTCAGTTACCGAAAAAACCAAAAAAATAGTGCGGTACATACGATAGCGATCTTTTAATCATATCGTTCCTAATCACCTACCCCAATCCACTCATACGACTCTATATTCATCTTCACAAAAACTCTATCCTATGAAAAAGATTTCGCTTAAGACCCTGCCTATCCCTGCACAGAAACGCACAGTTGAATGGCAGATGGAAAATAGCGCCCACTTTGCACTGCATCTTGTTCACTCGGCTAAAAGTAGTGACCGAACCTTAGTTGTTATTGTGAATGATATGCGTCAAGCTGAAGATTTAGCTACTAATTGTCACTTCTTTGGCGGAGAAGCAGTGATTTTCCCAGATACAGAAACACTGCCCTATGACACCTTTTCTCCACAGATTGATATCATTTCAGAACGCCTCTCTGTACTCTATCGCCTCAAAGAGAATCAGCTTTCTCTCATTATCGTTACCATTCCAACTTTGATGCAGCGACTAGCACCCAGAAGTTTCTTCGATGGATCGGTGCTTATTTTCAAAAAAGATGATCAGATCGATCGTGAGCAATTTCGTGCCAATTTGGAAGCTGCTGGTTATCTCAATGTACAACAGGTTTTATCTCCAGGTGAGTTTGCTGCCCGAGGTTCGGTCTTTGATCTCTTCCCGATGGGAGAAAAGATGCCGCTTCGAATCGATTTCTTCGATGATGAGATCGATTCTATTCGCACTTTTGATCCTGAAACTGGTGATACCTTAGCCACATTCCCCTCAATCTCCCTGCTTCCGACTCGGGAATTAGATACCAGTGAACGAGGCCTTGCGACCTTTACACAGAAATACCAAGCTACCTTTTCCGATGATCCAGCGCTCCTGAAGCGCGCCTATCTCTATCAAGACACGCTTAAGGGTAATCTCCCCTCCGGCATTGAAGGATATCTTCCGCTCTTCTTTGAGGAAACAGCCACTTTCTTTGACTATCTGCCGGCAACGAGTACATTAATGCTCTTCCCTGATATTAATACAGAAGGACTGAGCTTCCATCAATTAGTGGAAACCCGATTTGAGCGCTATCGACATGATCAAGAACGCCCGATCTTAACCCCTTCTCGGCTCTATCTCACACCCAAGATGCTAGAGGGTCACTTAACACAATATCCGCAAGTCTTATTACAATGGACTACCAAATTCCAACCACTGGTTAATTTAGAAACCTTACAACAACAAGTTGAAAGGGGTTCTGCTCCTTATATCTTAACGGCGGAAACCTCAGGGCGCCGAGAGAATCTACTCAACCGTTTAGAAAATGAATCTATCAAGCCTAAAATGGCTCAAGATATCGCTGAAGCCTTTCACGCTCCTCACCCCTTAATGCTGGTAACAGGACCTTTAACCCAAGGATTTAGTAATCACAATCCTGATTTTCGCTTTATTACTGAAGCAGAATTCTTAGGGATTAAACCTCGTGCCTATCGCGCTAAAGGGAAAGTAGCGGATATTGAAGCGATACTTACTAATCTCGATACTTTAGAGATTGGCGATCCGATTATTCATATCAATCATGGCGTCGGCCGTTATGTCGGTATGGATATCATTGATGACACCGAACTTGTGGTTATTCAATATCGCGATAATGCCAAGCTCTATGTGCCGGTCACTTCTCTCGACTTACTCTCGAAATATTCCGGCAGCGAAAAACAGATGGCACCACTGCATAAGCTTGGCACAGATCAATGGGATAAGGCGCGCCGGAAAGCCGCGGAAAAAGCCAATGATACTGCGGCCGAACTTCTCGATATCTATGCAAGACGGGAAGCTCAAACCGGCAAAGCGATGCACATTCCCATAGAGTATGAACTCTTTGCCAAACAATTCCCCTACAATACAACGCCCGATCAACAGCGGGCAATTGATGAAGTGATTGCGGATCTTGAACGGGGGAAAATGGATCGTATTATCTGTGGAGATGTAGGTTTTGGGAAAACAGAAGTCGCAATGAGGGCTGCATTTATGGTCGCGATGAATGGTTATCAAGTCGCCATTTTAGCACCGACAACCCTATTAGCAGAACAACATGCTGCAGCTTTCCAAGACCGTTTTGCCGATTGGCCTATTAAGATCACGGCGCTCTCTCGTTTTCGTAAAACGAAAGAGACTCGGGAGATTCTTACTGCTGTTGCCGAAGGGCAGATCGATATTGTCATCGGTACACATAGATTACTCTCAAAAGATACCACCTTTCACAAACTTGGATTGGTCATTGTCGATGAGGAACATCGTTTTGGAGTGAAGCAGAAAGAACGGTTACGAGAATTAAGAGCTGAGGTCAACTTCATGGCGATGACCGCAACGCCTATTCCTAGAACCCTCAATATGGGACTCACTGGCTTAAAAGCACTCTCCATCATTGCAACACCGCCGGAAAATCGTATTGCTGTTAAGACCTTTGTAAATGAGTGGAGCGATGAACTGATTGTCGAGGCTTGTATGCGGGAATTTAAGCGTGGTGGACAGGTCTACTTTCTTCATAATGAAGTGAAAACGATTGAAGCAGTACAACAACGCCTACTTGAGCTGATGCCCGATATTAATATCGGTATTGCCCATGGGCAGATGCATGAAACAGAGCTTGAGCAGGTGATGCTCGATTTTTATCATCATCGCGTGAATATCCTCCTCTGTACCACTATTGTAGAATCAGGGATCGATGTCCCCAATGCTAATACTGTTATTATTAATCGCGCCGATCATTTAGGACTTGCACAATTACATCAAATTCGTGGTCGTGTAGGCCGCTCCCATCATCGTGCCTTTTGTTACTTAATTATCCCTGAATCTGCAGCTATGACCTCAGATGCGAAAAAGCGTATTGAAGCGATTGCCACAACAGATACCTTAGGCGCAGGCTTTATGCTAGCGAATCATGATCTTGAGATTCGAGGGGCTGGAGAACTGCTCGGCGATGCGCAAAGCGGGGAGATTAATGCCATTGGTTTCTCTCTCTACATGGAACTTTTAAGTGAAGCGGCTGAAATGGTAAAACGCGGCGGTAAGCTTGATGTGGCGGATCCTTTTAATAAAGGTCTAGAGATCTCCATTGGCGCCCCGGCCTTAATTCAAGAGGATTATCTCTTCGATGTATCACAGCGACTCTCTTACTATAAGCGCATTGCAAGTTGTAAAAATAGTGATGACCTTGATCAAATTCAGGTAGAGATGATTGATAGATACGGTCTGTTACCGGATAGCACCAAACGTCTCTTTAGAATTGCAGCGCTCAAACTGAAAGCAAAACCGCTCAATCTGAAAAAAATTGAAGCCACAAGTCGTGGTGTTCGCATTATTTTTGGAGATCAACCACGAATTAATCCACAAAAGCTGATTAAACTGATTCAAGAAAAACCACAGTTTTATCAACTTCAAGGACAAGAAGCCTTACGTTATCAAATTCCATTAGAGAATGCCGACATTAGACTCAATGCCATTCAACAATTACTCGATCTGCTGATATGAGTGAGTTATATCAAGTTATTATAGTGTTATAAAAAAGCGATAAGGCTTAAATCTCTTGCAAAAAGTAGAAATTAGTAGAAATTGCTTGTGATAAGATAATTTGTAAATATGATAAACAAAATTTAATCAACAATTTTAAAATCAATAACTATATTAAAAAATAGATATCCCGGCATTGATGCCGAGATGCTCGCAGAAGGATTTATGTTATGAAACAACTCTCGATTGTTATTTTGGCTGCAGGACTGGGCTCTCGTATGAAATCAGAGCTTCCAAAACCGCTTCATAAAATTGGTGGAAAACCAATGTTAGAGCATGTGCTCCACTGCGCGCGCCAATTAAATCCTGATCGGTTAATTGTGGTTTATGGTCATCGCGGAGAGGAACTTAAAGCTGCTTTTACCCATCATGATGATATTACTTGGGCTAAACAGGAGACTTTTGAAGGTACTGGCGATGCAATGAAATATGCCCTCCCACATACGATCGAAGGTTCAACCGTATTAGTACTCTATGGGGATACCCCATTGATTCAAGCACCTACCTTACAAAAACTCATCGATAATGCCGAGAAAACACGTCTTAATTGGCTTATTTCCACTGTCGAAAATCCAATGGGTTATGGCCGGATTATCCGCGACCATAACCATCATATGATTGCGATCATCGAAGAGAAAGATGCAAATGAGACCGAAAAAGAGATCAAAGAGATCAATACCGGTATTTTTGCCATCTGCCAAAGTTTCTTAAAAGAAGCGCTTCCTCAGATCAATAATAACAATCAACAACAAGAGTATTATCTAACAGATGTTGCCAAACTTGCAGTCAAAAATGGTATTACAATACATACCTTTGAAGAGAATCCTGCCCTAATTCAAGGCGTCAACGATCGCGTACAACTCGCAACCCTTGAGCGTTACTATCAAAAAGAGATGGCCAAACAATTGATGCTCAATGGCATTACGATCGATGATCCGGAATCATTAACCATTCGAGGTACAATAAAGAATGACCTTGATTGTCATATTGAACCGAATGTTATATTAGAGGGAAATATTGTCCTCGGTAAAAATGTCACGATTCGTACCGGCTCTGTTCTGAAAGATGTTGTGATTGGCGATAATACGACAATCCATCCTTACTCTGTTATTGAGAAGGCTTCCATTGGTAAAAATGCGGATGTTGGACCATTTGCTCGCGTACGAGAAAATAGTAAACTCGGCGATCATACACGCGTGGGGAACTTTGTAGAGACTAAAAATACCACTCTTGGAAATGGTTCAAAAGCAGGTCATCTTGCTTATCTTGGCGATGCAACTATCGGTGTTGAGAGTAATATTGGGGCCGGTACTATTACCTGCAATTATGATGGTACTTTAAAACATCGCACTATTATCGGCGATCATGTCTTTATTGGTTCTAATAGCTCACTAGTCGCACCGGTTACTATTGGTGATCATGCTTCAACGGCTGCGGGGGCGATTGTTCCCAAAGATGTGAAAGCACATACGCTGATTCGTAATCGTCTAGAGATCCTTGAGAAAGAGAAATAAATTCATCAAATAACACCATCATCCATCGAATAAATCTAATAAAGATATAACATTTTGATATTAAAAATCTTTATCTAGTGAATGGGATTGTGTTTTAGATCATAAGTCAATTATAAAGTTATACATGCTCATTATCTTTGATGATATAATGACGCTAATATAGATTTATTACACATTGCTGTATCGAATAAGTGTGCTGAGCAAAAATCATTTATTGAAGCAGCTTAATTTTCAGTAAATAGCATACTCATAAGGAGCTTAGTATGAAAAAATTACTCGTTGTTGCTGCTGCATTTGCAGCTTTGACTGCCCCAACTTTTGCACAGGTTGATCCTGAACTTGCAAGCGCTTCAGGTTGCTTTGCTTGTCACCGCCAAGATCAAAAACTCATCGGCCCTAGCTATGATGAAGTTTATGAGAAATATCAAAATGATGATGGTGCTGAAGCTTATCTCGTTGAGAAAGTAAAAACAGGTGGTTCAGGTGTTTGGGGACCTATTCCTATGGCTCCTAACTTACATGTGCCAGAAGCAACGATTCAGTTACTCGTACAACAAATTCTTCATAAAGCAAACTAATTTAAGAAACGTGATTTTATAGGTCACACTTATAGTTGTAAGCTTAATAATGAGTCATCGAAATAGAAACACCCTGAAAAATTCAGGGTGTTTTTTTCATGAATCATGATTTATAGTAAGGTCGGCTCAAAATAAGCCCATTTAAATGCCGGCACATCGGTTGTAAAAAGAAAGATAGCCATTCTATCCGGCATCTTGCAAGTGTTGTTTAGTGCGATTTGATGTTCTCTTAAAGTTCCACACTAACTACATAAAAACCATTTTTCTTAAACCAAATTTACGATAGATCTATTCCTCACTATTCTCTTTTGCCCACAGTATTTCAAGTGCATCAATGACTTCATCACTACTATCTACAATCTGAAATTTATTGAGATCATTCTCAGCAATTAACCCCTCAGTGACTAATGTGGTTTTAAACCAAGCAAATAACGGTGCCCAAAAAGCACTATCCACGAGAATAATCGGTTTAACAGCCATCTTTTTCGTCTGCATTAAAGTAATGGCTTCAATCAGTTCATCTAAAGTACCGAAGCCTCCTGGCAGACAGATATAAGCTTCAGAATAGGCCATAAAGATCGTTTTACGCGTTAAAAAATGCTCGAAAGAGAGAGAGAGATCTTGATACTCATTCGGAAACTGTTCTTTAGGGAGCTTAATATTAAGTCCAATAGAAAGACCATTTCCTGCTTTACAGCCGCTATTACCCGCTTTCATAATCCCAGGGCCACCGCCCGTAATAATCGCAACACCTCTTCTCGACAACTTTTCAGCAATTTCAAATGCTAATCGATAAGCAGGGCTCTCTTCAGTGAGACGCGCAGAACCAAAAATACTCACAGAAGGGCCTATATTATCCAGTTTCTCAGAAGCCGCATTCAACTCTGCAACCACTAGATCAATATCAAATAAATGGGGTCTTGGCTTAAAATTAGCAAGCGATCTGAAAGCTAATTTTCCCTCTTTTCCTATATTCCCCTGCTCTGTACGTTGTTCCACGCGATACTCCTTTTTTATGATCTTTTATGATGTTAACAATGATGGTCATGATACATTCATCATAAGCGCTTTAGCATAACCGATCTTAACTATCGACTCAATGTATCTAGTGAATGTTGTAGATAAACATCGAATCGTGTGTTCGGCGACTCAACTGAGTGGCTAGGTTTTAAATCTGCCACAAATTCCGCTCCCTTTGGTCGCTTCACAACAACACGTGGGACACCACTTGTAAGCGCATTTTTAAGTAGCAACTCATTATCTAAATCCGCACCCACTAAATTACGAATAATCCGAAGCTCCTTTTTGACTAGCGCCGATTTTTTCCGCTCAGGATACATAGGATCCATATAAATCACATCCGCTAAAGGAACAGCTATATCACTCATTTGCGTCTCTTGATGATCTCTGTTTTGCAAAAAAGCAATTGCATCTTCGGGCATTAAATATAGATATGGATCTACTGCAGTACCAATATCTGCCTGCCCCACAGGTTGCGAAAGCTGTGCTAAGCCATACTGTAGTAAGGTCTGCAGTACAGGATTACGCTCAAACATGAGTACTTGTAAACCTGCAAAATAGAGGAGCGCTGAATCCCGCCCGAGCCCTGCAGTCAAATCCCAAATCCGTTGCCGCTCCGTACTCTTCCAACCTACTGCACGAAGCAAGGGTTCTTGCGCTTTATTGAGTTTTTGCATCCGATATTGTAGCTTTTTAGAAGTAAAATCGATCTCTAGATTCCCAGCTTCTAAATCTTGCCAATAAAATCGTGCGCCATCCCAAATAAAACGGTTAATATCCGATTGATTCGAGTGTGAAGTATGATCTAAGCAATAGGCCTCAAAATCTTGTAATTCAATCTTTAAAGAGGTGGGCAATTGAATAGGATGCTCCAATCCTTTTTTGATTATTTCAAAAGGATATACGCTCTTTGGATATACGCTCTTTTGCTCCATCATCTTACCCCCATATCGATCATCATTATAGACTTATTCACCGTTTTCCCCTGAGTTATCTACAAAGTTATCCACAGGATATCCTCACTCTGTAAATGACTGTTCCTATTGCCGGAAAGTAGTATAACGGTTTTCGACTGAAAGATAACAACTATCCCCTATAAATATAGTAAATTTGGTTTAAGAAAAATAGTTTTTAAGCAGCTAGCATCGGATTTTAAAAAGAACATAAAACTGCGTATTGAACGACACTTGCAAGATGCCGGATAGAACAGCTTCCTTGCCTCGATCAACCGATGCGCCGGCATTTCAATAATGCCTTATTTTGAACCGATATTACTATAATGAGGAGAGCAAGCACCTCATCAATATTCGCTTATCAAGCTTCCCTTATCAATCCGCAATCTTATCTGCGCTCAGGTCGCATTCAGCGAGATGGTCGTACACCATCCCCGCAGCTTGAAGAAAAGCATAGGCTGTTCGACTACCAAAAAATTTAAATCCAAACTTTTTGAGCTCTTTTGCAATTTCATCAGATAGAGGTGTCGTAATAGGGCTTAACGCTTCAGGCTGATAAACGTTGATGATCGGTTTTCCGCCTACTTTTCCCCAAAAATAATCACTGAAAGAGCGATATTGTTGACAAAAAGAGAGATAACGCTCGGCATTATGAATCATTGCGCTAATCTTAAGCCGATTGCGAATGATGCCAGCATTTTGCATGAGTTGTTCGATATCAACATCATCCATTTGACTCATCAAAAGCGGATCAAATCCTCTGAAAGCTTTACGATAAGCCTCCCGTTTTGAAAGCACAGTCCACCATGAAAGTCCGGCATGTTGCGTTTCAAGCGCAAAAAGTTCCCATAACTCAGATTCACTCTTATTAGGATTACCCCATTCATCATCATGATAAGCTTGGTAGAGTGGTTGTGCGCCACACCACCGGCAACGATGAATGATCGATTTCTCTCCTCTTTCTACGCCCTTACTCATTCCTTTATGTTCCTCATTTACTTTCATTAATCGGAATATGAATGTTGAATATTATGACACGCTTCACCTATTCATTTTCATCTATTCATTCTTCCATTCGCACTTATACCCCCATGTTACAATCACTAAGTGATAATATGAATTATATAGACCATAAATACGGAGATATCCCTATATCTTCAACATTTTTTCCATCCTTTCAGGATGACGTTCTCCACGATTTAATTACTCGCTTGATAGCCACGATCAAGTGCTCGAAAAGCTAAACTCTCTGTTAAATGCCGACTATTAATATTCGTTTCCCCCTCAAGATCCGCTATCGTCCTTGCAACGCGCAAGATGCGATGATAACTTCTTGGGGAAAAATTGAGCCGTTTTTGTGCCATTTCGAGTAATTTCTGTTCAGTTTCTCCTAAATGACAATCTTGCTCAATATCTCGCACCGCAAGATCTGCATTCATCTTCCCTCGTCTTGTTAGTTGTTGTTGCCTTGCCCTTTCTACTCTAGCGCGAATCATCTCTGATGTTTCCCCTTGTTCACTACTTTGTAGCTCCTCGGTACTAATTCTCGGCACCTCCACATGCAAATCAATTCTATCTAACATAGGTCCCGATACACGCCCACGATAACGGGCAATGGCATAATCACTGCAGGTACAATCATGTACAGGATCACCATAATAACCACAAGGACAGGGATTCATGGCCGATAACAGTTGAAATTTAGCAGGAAAAGTGACCTGCTGCATCGCTCTAGAAAGATGAATAGAACCCGATTCCATAGGCTCCCGTAAAACCTCTAATACATGCCGGTTAAATTCCGGAAGTTCATCAAGAAAGAGAACACCATGATGCGCCAGTGAAATCTCCCCAGGCTTAGGGTAAGTTCCCCCACCCACTAGTGCCACAGAAGAAGCCGTATGGTGAGGCGTTCGATAGGGGCGAACGCCAAATTGTTCTGCTCGAAATCCTTGCCGACTCACAGAAGCAATCATCGCACTCTCAATCGCTTCTTCCCGCGTCATACTCGGCATAATTGTAATAAATCGCGAAGCAAGCATCGTCTTCCCCGTCCCCGGAGGCCCAATTAAAAGAAGATTATGCCCACCTGCCGCTGCGATCTCTAGCGCTCTTTTTGCGAAAAACTGTCCTTTTACTTCTGAAAAACAACGATTTTGAATCGAAGATTCTACAGTTATTTCCGGGGGGCGTGAAAGATCAATTCTCCCCTCTATAAAATCCACCACAGATCTTAGATCAGATGCCACTAAAAAACGATCATATTGCAGAAAGCCAATCTCTTCTGATCGCTCTTTAGGCACAATCAAAATTCCCTCTTCTTGCATGACCTGAATGGCGGTGGGGAGTAACCCATTAATAGGACGCAGTTCCCCTGTTAAAGCAAGCTCTCCGACAAACTCATAACGACTGACGTCAGAAGCAATCTGCCCTGATGCTTCTAATACCGCTAATGCAATGGGTAAATCATAGCGCCCACCCTCTTTAGGCAAATCAGCAGGGGAAAGATTAATGGTAATTTTTCGATTCGGAAATTCAAACCCTGAATTCACAATCGCCGCAATCACACGATCCTTACTCTCTTTCACCGCCGTCTCAGGCATTCCTACAATCGTAAATGCCGGCAAGCCATTACTAATATGTACCTCAACCCGCACTTCCGGTGCTGACAGAGCATCTAATGCCCGAGTATGAATTACTGAAACCATTATGTTCCTCTCTTACTACTAAAGATCTTTAATAGTAAGATTAGGTAAAATTACGGATTTAGGGGATTTTCGCCGAGAACAATTTTGTCAGTGAAGAAATAGCAAACTCACTTTACATACTTTCATGGTAAAATAGCTCTATTTTAATTAGACAATCAATAGAGTGATGGGCTATCGATATAGCTCACAACATTATTTAATCATTGTTTGTCTTAATCCTTATTCTTGATACAAGAGGTAAATTTATGGGATTTTTACAAGGTAAACGCGCACTTATCGTAGGATTAGCATCGAATCGTTCGATCGCTTGGGGAATTGCTAAGGCAATGCGTGAACAAGGCGCTGATTTAGCATTTAGTTTCCACGGCGAGCGATTAGAAGAGCGTGTCCGTAATATGGCAGCGGAACTTGAGTCTAATATCGTTTTCCCTTGCGATGTGGCAAGCGATAGTGAAATTGAGACATTGATGACATCTCTGCATGGGGTTTGGCCTGAAGGGTTTGATATTGTGATCCATTCTGTGGGTTTCGCGCCAAGAGAAGCGCTTGAAGGTAATTACCTTGATACTGTCACTCGTGAAAACTTCCAAATTGCGCATGATATCTCTTCTTATAGCTTCGCAGCGCTTGCAAAAGCAGCACGCCCTTATCTCCGTCCTGGCGCTTCACTCTTAACGCTCACCTATCTGGCAAGTGAACGCACAGTGCAAAACTACAACGTAATGGGATTAGCAAAAGCCTCGCTTGAAGCCAATGTCCGTTATATGGCAGCAGCTCTGGGTGCTGATGGTTTCCGAGTCAATGCTATTTCTGCGGGCCCTATTCGTACACTTGCGGCATCAGGAATTGCAAACTTTAAGAGCATGCTTTCAGCCTTTGAAGCAGCGGCTCCAATCGGTCGCTGTGTCACCATTGAAGAAGTGGGGAATGTTGCTGCATTCCTTTCATCAGATCTTGCATCAGGTGTCACTGGGGAAATCACCTATGTCGATGGTGGTTTCAATACTGTAATTGCAGGCATGTAATTAAGGCCTCATGACAATATTAGAATATTGCGTCAAGCCCAAATAGTCCTAATCCAAAGTAGACTTAGCCCCAAGAGATCACAAATAAACTCTTGGGGTTTTTATTTTATTTCAATAAGTTATTTTAATTAACTCATTGCAAACTGATAGTTGTCATTCTCGCCTTTTCATTTTTTATCTTTTTGTAACATTACAACAAGACATAAAAGTGAGAAGGCGTTTCTATTCTATTTCACAATAATTATTTTTAATAATCAAAACCATATAAAATATGCCTTAGACTATCTATGAGATAAATCAATTATCTCTATGCTAAAAGTACGATATACATTTGACAAGGTAAGTAATAACGACTATGATATGCAGGACGCTTGAGCAATCGAGCGTTCTCCTCCATATCCTCCTTTGGTGGTTATTTTGCCGACTCTTTTAGAGCTCGGCTTTTTTTTGCCTGTGAAATGGTCACATTTCTACACGACCTTCCCAAATAGCGATGGGGAAAAAAGCGTTATTGCCTACTTTTTTCTTCAAATTACCTAAAAACCTTACTTTTTCCTCATCAAAATGTTACAAATTATTAAAAAATATTAATAATTATCATAACGTTGTCGCTATTTTAAAGTTAGAACCTTGATTAATGATAATTATTAAAAGAATTCCTTTTCAGTTTAAAGGTAATTATTTTAAAATAGCGCCTTAATTATATTTGTCTTAAATAGACCTCTGTACTATCTGGAATTATTATGAAACAATCCCGACCTACATTATCTCGACTATTCAGTAGCTTTCTAATAGGAGTCAGTTTAATGACAACCTTGCATAATCCGCTCTTTGCAGATGATCAATTAAATGTAGATCAAATGCCTCAAGCCCAACTAGTTCAAATGGATGCTTATCCTTTTCCTAGTTTAAGCGCTGCAAACAAAACTGAAGTGATGCACTATACAATGCCTTATCGCACAGGGGAAATGGCCAATGCAAGCGCGCTTCTTTTCTACCCTGCAACTGAAAAACCGCAAGAAGGTTGGAAAATTGTTGTCTGGACTCATGGAACTGTAGGTGTTGCTAATAACTGTGCACCGAGCTTACAACCCATTAATGATAACTTTAAAGTGCTTGCACAATCACTTTTAGATGCAGGTTATGTGATTGTTGCACCTGATTATGAGGGCTTAGGTCAACAGAGAATCCATCCTTACCTAAATCTCAAAAGTGAGGCTGATGCGGCCATCTATGCCGTCAATGCGTTAAAGGCAGCAAACCCTGATGATTTTCAAGGCGATTGGATGGTTGTCGGTCAATCTCAAGGCGGACAAGCGGCGATCGGTACGGCTGAATATGCGAATGATGATCCTTATTTCAAAGGAGCTGTCGCAGGCGCACCCGCTTCTAGTTTAGATTATATTATTGGTACTGTCGCACCGAAAGCCTTAACACAACTCGATCAAGCTGAAGCCAATGCCGGGATCCCTATGCCAGAACGTAACTCGCTTCACTCTTTTGCCACCCTTCTCTCTTATGGCGCTTTTGTCGGGATCGGTATTAAGGCTGATCATCCTGATTTTGATTATGAATCACTCTTCTATCCTCGATCACAACCATTTGCTGCAAAAGCTGAAGATCATGAGAATCAACCGGGACTTTGCCTCAATGAATTACGAGAACTCTGGAAAGCAGATATCCGCGCATTTTTAGCCGAAGACCCGAATCATCAATTAACTGATTACCCTGGCATTAATATCGATATCTTTGAGCATAATCCAGTATTACAAGAGTTCTTCAAAATTAGCCAACCGGGCACACAGCGTATTGATAAACCGCTTCTAATTATCCAAGGAGAAAAAGATACCAATGTTCCGGCCAGCGTAACAACTATCCTTGCTGAACGATTGAAATCATTAGGCTCAGAAGCAGTAAATCTTGTCATCGTTCCTGAGGCATCACATCAAGAAGCTATTGTTTGGGAGAATGATCGTGTCGTTGAATTTGTCAAATCAATAATGCCTGCAAAATAGAGGCTAAATCTTTCGAAATATCATCAACACAATAAGTACAACAAATACAATCAATATTCATAAAGTAAGGTTACCGAATAGAGGTAACCTTTTTTATCACTAACTAAAATCGATCGGATCAACCTCGATCAACAAGCGAATATCTTTACGTACATTCGCCTCATAAATATAACGTAGTTGCAGCGCCATTTGATGGAGTTTTGCCCGAGATTGGGATTTTAAAATAGTATGCACCCGATAGTAATCTTGCCGGCGGCTCAGGTTATTAGGCATCACTGGCGTGACTTCAACCTCCTCCATTTCCGGCAAAAAGGCCATAATTCCCTCTAAATAGTGATAAGCATCCATTTCACTGCGTGCTTCAACTTGAACTAAAATCTGGTAAGCATAAGGTGGCAACTCTAATAGCTCTCGAATCGCTAAAGCCTCTAATGCATAAGCATGATAGCCTACTTTCGGCAACTGATGAAAAAGCGCATGCTCCGGGAACATTGTCTGCACCATTACTTTTCCTCGTTTCTCACCACGGCCTGCTCGCCCTGAAACCTGAACTAAAAGCTGTGCTAGCTTCTCATCTGCCCGAAAGTCATTGGCAAAAAAGAGTCCATCGCTATTCAGTAGGACTACTAACGTGATATTGGGGAAATCGTGCCCCTTCGCTAACATCTGCGTACCGATAATAATATCGGCAGATTGCTCCCCTATTTGAGTCAAGTGCGCTTCTAGATCACGACTATTTTTGACGCTATCTCGATCAAAACGAAGTACATTCGCTTGTGGAAATGCATCACTTAAAACCTTTTCAATCTTCTGTGTTCCCACACCTAACTCTTTGAAAGTCTTGCCACCACAGGCGGCACAATGATCGGGATAAGGATAGTGCCGGCCACATTGATGACAATGCAACTTTCCCGTTGTTCGATGATAATTCAGATAGCAGCTACAATGATCACATTCAAGCATCACACCACAATCAAGACAAGCTAATACCGGGGAAAATCCCCGGCGATTTAAGAAGATGAGGACTTGCTCTTTACGCACAATAGTTGCTTCAATCGCCTCTAATACTCGATTAGAGATACCATCATAGACCTTCTCTTCATGACAATTGATAATCTCCCAATCGGGCATTTCCCCAGATACCCGCTCCGGCAAGGGATAGTAACGAAATCGCCCCTGTTCAATATTTAAAATACTCTCATAAGTGGGGGTTGCACTCCCTAAAATAAGCGGTACAGACTCTAAAATAGCCCGCTTAATAGCACTATTGTGCGCTGAATAACGTACACCATCTCGCTGAATATAAGAACCATCATGCGCTTCATCGATAATCATCAAGCCTAATCGTGCAAAAGGGGTGAAGAGCGCTGAACGAGTTCCGATGACTAGATCTAATTCCCCCAACATAGCACCTCGCCAAGTGGTAAATCGCTCGCTATCAGTCACTTGTGAATGAATAACTCCAACGCGAACGCCTAAAGCCTGAACGATTCGACTCACAAATTGTGGCGTGAGACCAATTTCCGGCACTAGCATTAAGACCTGCTCACCTCTTGCTAATACCGCCCTTGCAATCTCCGTATAAACCGCAGTCTTACCAGAACCTGTAACGCCTTCAATAAAAGAGATTCGATCTTGAGGACTTCGCGCTTCAACCGCTTGATGCACAACAGAATCAACAATCGACTGCTGTGCTTCTGTTAGCTGATGTGCGGGCTCTTTTGTAGGAAGCTGTGGTGAAGCAATCTCATTATGTAGCCGTTCCTGAACGTCTAACAGCCCCTCTTGGACTAAAGCCCGGCAATGGTTTTTGAAATTAGGGAAAGCATGCAACAGATCCGCTTCGCTATAATGTTTGCCAGGGGAAAGAGATTTAAGGATCGCTATCTTCGCCTTTGCCCTCTGATTCTCTTTGGCTTCTCGCCACATCATGCCGGTAGGTGTAATTTGATAGCTAAGCCCAGCGGCAAATAGTGAACGACCTTGCCGAAGTGATACCGGTAAAAATAGCTGAATCACCTCCCCAATCGGAGCATGATAGTAACTTGCCATCCACTTCGCCAATGCTAATAGCTGAGGCTGTAAAATCGGGGCTTCATCAAGGATTATTGTAACGGCTTTGAGCTTTTCACGAGGATAATTACTCTCTGATTTTACCGTCATCACAATACCCACAACTCGGCGACCAGCAAAATTGACCTCTACACGAATGCCCTCTTTAACAGGAATCGGCGTTAGATAATCAAAAGTTTTATAGAGTGGACAGGGTAAAGCCACTTCCACAATATCTGCCGGTTGCTCCATCAATCTCTCCTCTCCTCATAATTGCCGAATAGTGAACAGAGTATAGTTTACCATCTCTGTCTTAAATCCCTATAAGATCATTTTGTTGTATAAAACTGTCGCAATAAAAAAACCAAGCGCCCGAAGATGCTCAGTTTTATAGTAAGATCATTTGAAAATAAGCATTATTTAAATGCCGGCGCATCGGCTGATCGAGGTAAGAAAGCTGTTCTATCCGGCATTGTGTAAGTGGTGTTTAATAAGACTCTATGTCCTTTTAAATTCCCTATTCGCTGCTCTAAAACAACCCTGAAATCCTAAATAATCATTCATTTAGAATGGAATACGCTTCATAATTCGCGTCAAGAAACGAGAGAGTCCTTGGCGAACCGTTGTCTTCTCCACATACTTAATGCTATAGACATTATAATCGTCAATAGCATCTAAAATATAAGCATCACTTGTTTTAAGTTCATCCACTAACTTTAATTCTAAGCCTTTCACCGCCAACCAATATTCACCGGTTGCAATCGCTTCGATATCCAATTCAGGACGATATTGCTGTACAAAGCTCTTAAATACTTTATGAATTTCCACTAATTCTTCGGTAAATTTCTCTTTCGCCTCATCGGTATTCTCACCGAACATTGTCACCGTGCGCTTATATTCTCCGGCGGTAAACTGTTCATAATCCACATTATATTTTTTTAATACTTTATGGAAGTTTGGCATTGCCGCAACGACACCAATAGAGCCCACAATAGCAAAAGGTGCAGCCACAATATGATTCGCCACGCACGCCATCAAGTAACCTCCGCTTGCGGCGACTTCATCAACCGAAACGGTCAGTTTAAGACCTTTGTCCCGAATACGTACCAACTGAGAAGCTGCAAGCCCATAGCTATTCACCGCCCCACCTGGACTGGTTAATTTCAGTAAGACTTCATCTTCCGGCTTAGCAATATGCAAAAGTGCCGATACCTCTTCCCGAAGATTCTTCACCTCTTCTGCATGCACATCACCATCAAATTCTAATACATAGAGTGTTTTCGATTTAGGCTCAACACCCTCCTCTTCCTCTTTTTTCCAGAATTGCCAGAAGCGCTTTGGTTTTGTCTCTTTAGCCGTTTTTGCAGATTTTATACTCTGATTAGATTGTGTTGATTGTGTTGATTGTGTTGATTGAGTCGACTGATCTGATCCTACAGAGCTATCTCTCTCTGAAGCATTATCTGCTTCTTGCTTATTCTCTGCTTTATCTACACTATCAGCATTATCTGATTTTTTGTTTTTTGATATGTCAGATTGATCATTCTCTTCTGAATCTTGTTTACTAAACTCTAAAAATCCTTCCTCAATTTGGGTAAAACGATCGCCGAGATCTTTAAACTCTATTTTACCGCCACTATTGCCGCTATTCGTATTACGCAGTGATACCAAAAAGAGAATCAAGGCAATAAATCCTACTAATAAGGTCGCCGTTTTTGCCAAAAAAAGAATAAAATCAATTAAATAAATCATATATATCTATATCACCTAATGATAAAAAACCTGATTCATCTTTTCAGAGAATCAGGTTGAAATGTGTATTATCTCTACTAAACTACAGATTGTAGCAGAATAATAATATTCGTTATCTAATTTAAGCATTCAACTTTTAATATAGATTAATCTTTCTATCAAAGCTGACTTTAAATGCTTTAGTTTATTAGATCGATATTATTTTTTCTCAGCAGGTAACTCAACTTTAACGCCTTGTTGTACTTTATTCACATATTCTTGGAATAGAGGCTGTGCAAGTTGTAATTTAGTTGCTTCATCTAAATCAGCATAAGGTTTGATATCAAGATCACGAACATCATCTAATACAATCACGTGATAACCAAATTGTGATTGCACAGGTTTTTGACTCATCTCACCTTTTTTCATAGTTTTAAGCGCTTCCCCAAAACTTGGATCCATCATTGATAAACGGAACCAGCCACCAATACTGCCATCACGTTCAGCTGTTGCTGTATCGAGTGATTTCTCTTTGGCATCTTTTGCGAACAATGCTTTTTTAGCTTCAGGTGTTTGCTCTTTGTTGATTGCATCGATGATTGCTTGTGCTTCTTCTGCAGTCTCAACTAAGATATGTGATGCTTCATACTCTTGTTTTTCAAGTTGAGAAACAGCGGCTTCATACTGTGCTTTAATCTCAGCATCAGAAATCTCACCTTTTGCTAACATATCTTGAAACAGAAGGTCAGATAAGAAAAGATCACCAATTAACTTCACCTTCATTTGATAATCTTTGTCTTTATCAAGACCACGCTTTGTTGCTTCTTTTGCTAATGCTTCCTGTGTACCTAAAAGGAGCACCAACTGCTTTGCAAGCGCTTCATTTTCGACCGCATTAGCTTCAACACCTTGAGAGAGAAGTAAGAAATTTTCAAATTCACTCTTAGATACTTCGCGTCCATCAATTGTAGCAACGGGATCTTGAAATACATATACAGATTCTTCCGCGACAGCAGGTGCAGCAGTTGTCGCAGCAGGTTGTTGTGCGACCGCCATTGAAAATGCACCCATTAATGCTGTAGTTAATAATGTTGTTTTGAATAATTTTCTCATTTTTACTCTTTCCTCATGGTTTTTGAGTCATAATTTGAATACTTAATGCATGAATCTCTTCTTGCATCATGGTATCTAATGCTTGATAAATCAAGCGATGTTGCTTAATTAATGTCAATCCCTCTAATTTAGGTGAGGCAATTTTCACTGTAAAATGCCCACCGCCACCGCGTGCTCCCGCATGTCCTATATGCAGATGACTATCATCAATCACCTCTAAATAAGAGGGTGACAATGAATCCATTAACAAGCTTTTAATTTTATCTAATTTTGCTTGATTATTCATCTTTTTTATCTTTCTTTTAATATTAAAGAATAATATTACTATTTAACTCTAATAAAATTTATATTGATAACTTATATTCACTATAGCTCATATATACCGGCGGAATCCAATTCCCACTTGTATACATTATAAGCCTATCGAGTAACAGCTTCTTAAAATACTAATGAAGATCTTCATCCTTCTGAGATCTGTATTACTCTTCTTGCTTCTGTTGTTCAATGCTCGCTTTTGCAATTTTATATGCCTTACTCTTTTTGACTAGATAGATAATTAGAGTTAAGGCTAATATAAATGTAATTGCAGGGTTGATAATCATCTTAAAAGTCATCCAAATATCATTTGAGAGCTCTAATAAGACAATAATGCTATTGAGAAGCGCCATCATCAACATATAAGCCGCCCACCATAAATTAGTGCGTAACCATTCACTGTCTGGTAATTCTAATTCTAGAGGCTTCTCAAAAATCATCTTAATCGGTGATTTTTTAAGATAAAACATCCCAACTAATCCTAAGGCGATCACCACATTAATAATCGTCGTGCGCCATTTAATAAAGATGTCATTATCAAAATAGATCGTCATCGCCCCGAACAGAATCGTAGCCACAAGAATCAACCAATCTTTACGCTTTGTCGTATAGCGAAAAAAGATCAGAGAAACAACTAAAGCAATAAAGGCACAGCCTACAAGTGCTTTCGTCGCAAGTACTAAATCTTTATTAAAAAAGAGGTAGATTGCAATAAAAAGAATGGTTCCTAATCCTAAGATTAGCTGGGGGATGGCTTGATATTTAGATTTCTTTGATAACTCGGTCAAGGGAAGCTCCATCAAATACATTATAAGTGATTAAACTTTTATCAATACGGCGAATTAACCCTGTTAAGACTTTACCTGGGCCACATTCAACAATTGTTGTGACCCCTTCACGAACTAATTGCTCGATCGTTTCTGTCCATCTCACAGGCTCATAAAGCTGACTAATCAGCGCTGTTTTAATCTCTTCTACATCATAATGGGCTTGCACATCTACGTTATGAATCACCACTTCACTCGGTGAAGCTAGCAACATGTTATCTAGCATCGTTGCAAGACGTTCTGCCGCAGGTTTCATTAATACAGAGTGAGATGGCACTGAAACAGGTAGCAAGAGCGCCCGTTTTGCACCTCGTTCTTTTGCAAGATCGCAGGCAGCCGCTACCGCCTCTTTTTGACCGGCAATCACAACTTGTCCTGGAGAATTAAAATTCACAGCAGATACAATACCTTTTTCTGCTGAATCTTCACAAAGCGCTATAACAGCCGCATCATCTAATCCCAAAATTGCAGCCATTGCCCCTGTTCCTTCCGGCACTGCTTCTTGCATATATTGTCCGCGGAAATGCACTAATCGTACCGCATCTTTAAATGCCATAACACCAGCAGCGACTAAGGCAGAGTACTCACCTAAGCTATGACCTGCAAAAAAAGCAGGTTTTGCACCATTTTCTGCGATCCATACACGCCACAGTGCGATACTGACAGTTAAAATCGCAGGTTGCGTGATCTCTGTTTTGCCAAGGGCAACTTCATCACCGCTGCGAATAATATCAGATAGAGAAAAACCTAAAGCCTCATCAGCCTCTAATAAAGTCTGTTCAACAATGGCATGATCTAACAGATCTGCAATCATACCTACAGATTGAGATCCTTGTCCTGGAAATACAAATGCTAATGTTTGATTAATCTCGCTCATCTCTTCTTCTCTTTTACTATAAATTAATCTTAATTCATTTAGCTTAATTCAATCTTAAGCTATAAATAATATTACTTTGATCAATCTGTCGATATTACAATACTGCGATAAAGAGTATCGACCCTTTCGCTAGCACACGCTGTCTCTTTGACATTCTTAATGCAACAGAGGCTTCTTACACTATAGGATCGTAATAGAATACCACTATGTTGTCTCTATTACGATCCTATTCAATTTCTATATCACGCCACTTGGGACAAACTCTATCAATCAATGCATCAGCCTAATATTCTGATATCATTTTATGAGCTATCTATGGATATTAATCACTACATTCTGACTAGCGCTGAACCCCACGTAAAACCACCGCCGAAAGCTTCCATCAACACTAAATCACCTTTCTTAATACGACCATCTTTCCGCGCCACATCAAGCGCTAAAGGAATACTCGCTGCAGAGGTATTGGCATGCTGATCAACGGTGACAATCATCTTCTCTTTGGGCATACCTGCGCGCTTTGCGGTTGCCGTCATAATACGCAAATTTGCCTGATGAGGAATGAGCCAATCAATATCATTCCCTGTAAGATTTGCTGCTGTCAAAGTCTCTTCGACAATTTCATGAAGCTTTGTGACTGCATGCCGAAATACTTCATTGCCTTTCATCTGTACAAAAGGATAGATATCGGGCTTAGAGATAACGCTCTTTTTCACAGACAAGAGATCTTGATAACGACCATCTGCATGTAGGTGTGTCGCAATAACCCCTTCATCCTCAGTTGCTTCTAGTACAACCGCTGCCGCACCATCACCAAAGAGCACACATGTGGTGCGATCTTCCCAATCTAAAATTCGAGAATAGATTTCAGAACCAATAATCAATACCCGCTGTGCACTACCAGCTTTAATAAAATTATCCCCAATGGATAACGCATAGATAAAGCCAGAACATGCAGCACTAATATCAAAGGAAGCAGCGTGATGATTCCCGAGCATCTCTTGTACTATTGTCGCTGTAGAGGGGTAAGTCTGATCTGGTGTCGTTGTTG
The DNA here is from genome assembly GCF_038500265.1 of Ignatzschineria larvae DSM 13226. Classification (NCBI taxonomy): domain Bacteria; kingdom Pseudomonadati; phylum Pseudomonadota; class Gammaproteobacteria; order Cardiobacteriales; family Ignatzschineriaceae; genus Ignatzschineria; species Ignatzschineria larvae. Next base: position 2,016,160 of record NZ_CP150637.1, read on the forward strand.
CAAGCACAATCAGATCAATATCATCAGCTGTAATATTGGCATCCGCTAAGGCATTTTTCGCCGCTTCAAAGGCTAATGCCGCAGTCGTTGCATCATCATCTGCTATATGGCGTTGGCAGATACCTGTCCGCTCCACAATCCATTCATGACTCGTATCAACCGTTTCAGATAACATCTGATTAGTGACAATATTAGGTGGCAAATATTGCCCTGTTCCGATTATTCTTGAATTCATCCCTATCCAACCTATTCTTCTGACTGCTTCATCTCCGCAGTTTCAAATTGTTTACGCATCTTCTCAATGATCTTTTGCTCCACGAGCTTCACCGAAATCTCTATTGCATTTTGAAAAGAGATTCGATCAGCATTGCCATGGGATTTTACCACAATACCACGTAATCCTAATAAACTCGCACCATTATGTTTGCGAGGATCGAGCTTTACTTTCAAATCGTTAATAACAGGAAGCGATACTACCGCCGCACATTTCGTGAAAAGATTACGCTTAAATGAACTTGAGAGTTGATTCACGATCATTTTAATCGTTCCTTCTAACGTCTTAAGCGCAATATTACCGGTAAAGCCATCTGAGACAATCACATCTACATCATCGAAGAAGATTCCATCAGGCTCTGTAAAACCAATATAATTGAGCCCCGAATTTTCCATGAGAGGCACCGTACCACGAACTAACTCATTCCCTTTCATCGCTTCTGTACCGATATTCATGAGTGATACTTTAGGCTCGGGATCTCCACTCACTGCAGATGAGAGTAATGCGCCCATCTTCGCAAATTGATAAAGGTGTTCAGGCGTAACATCCACATTTGCGCCTAAATCGAGCAGATGAACATACCCCCGCTCTCTCAATGAAGGAATAGAAGTACAGATTGCCGGACGCATAATGCCAGGTAACGTTTTCAGGACAAATTTAGCGGTTGCTAGTAAGGCACCCGTATTTCCGGCTGACATCGCAGCATCCGCTCGTCCATCTTTAACACAATCAATCGCAACTCGCATAGATGAATCTTTCTTATTCCGCAATGCACTTTGCGGTGCATCATCCATCTCCACCACTTCTGTTGCAGGAATTAAGGTAATTCTTCCCGATTTAAAAAAAGGTTCTTTCTCCAACAATGGCAACAGTTCATCACTTCTACCAATTGCCAATACAGAAAGATTATCATGTACATTAAGAGCACTCACAACGGCCGGCAAGAACTCCTGGGCACCATTGTCACCGCTCATCATGTCGACAGCGAGTTTAATTTGCATCTGATGATTCTTAATCACTTTGCAATTCCTACTTCATTTTCCTATTTAATAATAAAAAACCTACGCTATCTCCAATCCAAGATATATGCGTAGGTCTTTCGATAAATGTCTATCGATCCTAAATCAACGAGGATTACTCTTGATCGATAACTTGTTCATTTTTAGTGATCACTTTACGACCACGGTAATACCCATCTGCAGTTACGTGATGACGTAAATGAGTTTCACCAGAAGTCTTGTCAATGCTCACAGGACGAGCAGTTAAGAAATCATGCGCACGACGCATGCCTCTTTTTGAACGGGTTACTTTCGATTTTTGTACAGCCATGTTAACAACTCCTAAAATACAAATTCTGTTAAGTGGTAGAAACTACTATAGCGAATTTACGAAATTCATTATTGCAATTACTTTTGGTCTAATAGATCTGTCAGGATAGCAAAAGGATTTTTCTTATCCTCTTCTTCCAGATGTTCCTGATTCTTTAGAAAATCCCGACCCGCACAAGGTTCATCATCTTCATGATAAGGAATAATCGGCAATGCCATTAATAACTCATCTTCTACATGATAAAGAAAGCCGACAGGATCTGCCTCTTCGACAATAATCACATCTGCATCATCGCCTACAAGCTCCGCTTCATATTCACTTTTTACAGGAATCCAGCGAAATTGAACCTCCACTTCAAGGGGGAAAGGCTCAAGACAGCGCTGACATTCCACGTCAACATTGACAGAAGCTGTGCCGATAATACTTTGATGTTGGTTCTCATCGAGACCTGCGCTAAATGACAACACAATATCACCATTGATCTTCTCAACTGCTGCCTCTAAACGAGGGAAGAACTTACTCGGTAAATGGTCATTTTCGACCACATAACCATGTTCAATGGCTTGCCATATGGATAATGTAGAGTAATTCAAAGAACACCATCAATTCTAAATAAAGAGGGATATATTAATCTATTGCATATTTTTTTGCAATAAATCCATTCGCTAACGGACAAAATCACCACTTTTACCACCCTGTTTACGAAGTAGGGCAATCGATGAAATCTCCATCCGTTTATCAATAGCCTTTAACATATCATAAACTGTCAATAAGGCAACCGACGTTGCAGTTAAAGCTTCCATCTCAACCCCTGTAACACCATTTGTCGAGACCTCAACCTCGGCAATCACTTTACGTTCAGCTTCCACTAATTCAAATTCCACATTTACTTTTGTAAGAGGCAAAGGGTGACAAAGGGGAATCAAGTCTGAGGTTTTTTTAGCACCCTGAATGGCTGCAACGCGAGCAATACCGAGTACATTACCTTTAGAAACTTTCTCTTCAACTAGTGCGGTAAATGCAGCTTCATTCATCGTAATTGAACCTGTCGCAAGAGCAATACGCTTTGTTACAGCCTTATTACTGACATCCACCATATGTGCTTCACCAGCCGCATTCAAATGTGTTAATTGTGATTTTCCCATTCTATTTCTCTCTCTTTTAGACATCTCTCATCAATTTTCTATTATAGCCTATGCTACTTGGAAAATCCTCATAACCCCACCGGCTGATGATATACTCAGATCAGTTCAAAAAATAAGCCTTATTTAAATGCCGACGCATCGACTGCGTAATCTTCTAGATCACAATCCTCATCCATTTCATTCTCATGAATCAAAGCTAAATTCGCCATTCCACTACGCATTCTCGCTAAAGTCCGATCTCCTGATAAGAGGTAATGCCAACTTGGCAGTAGCTTCCCTTCATAACGCAGTCGATAGGCGCAACTTTCAGGTAACCAGGCTAATTGTGGAATATCTACTAATTGTAGTGAGATACACTCCGGCACATATTGATGGCGAACCCGATACTGCCGGCAGCCACCGTGACAAGTATCGAGCAGATTACAGGCAACACGTGTATAGAGAATTTCACCAGTATCTTCATCTTCTAGCTTATTCAAACAACAGAGCCCACAGCCATCACAGAGCGCCTCCCATTCTTGAGTCGATAATGACTCGAGCGGCGCTTCCCAAAATTTTTCTCTCATGATTCTATTTCTACCCTTTTACCTATGCTTAAGAATCTTTCTAAATTCTCGTCATTATAAGCAACTCTCTACCATTACGAGCAATAAAATAGTCTATTTCAGCAAAAGAGATGAAAACGTATCAACGATTCTCTCGATACTCTATTTGTTGGGGATATATCATCAAATGATATCTAACTTGAGAATATCTAACTTGGGCGCTTCTCTGAATGAGTCGTTTCATCACCCGTAAAGGCATCTTGCGGGATCTCCTCTACAGTTTGCACTACAGTTGCATTGGCAATCTGATGGACAGTCTCCTCTTTCACTTTTTTCAGTGTCAGGATTGATTCCACCTTATTATTTTTCACTGGCACATTAACATCTACGGATTCACTCTTCATCGATTTCACAAACCACTCTTGTCGGTCGATATCTTTCGCTTCTAAGCAGAGCGTGACCTCTAACTGACTTGCCTTTTCTACCCCATCATCATCTTGCAAGATCTTCTCGGGAAATTGTAAATAGTAAGCTATTTGACTTCCCACCAGAACAATTAGCCAAGAGAGATACATCCACATAATAAAGAGCACGACACTCGCAAAACCTGAATAGATCTGTGATTGTTTACCTGACATCACCACAAAATAGGTAAAGAGCTTCCCGATAAAATACCAAGCATTTGAAGCAATTAACGCCCCGATAAGCGCAGGAATAATATCCACTTTACGGTAGGTAATAAAGATATATCCAAGCCAAATCACAAAGGTAACGATGCCGATTGTAAAAGCTTGACCTAATAGAAAGTTAATCAATGGATTAGAGACAAAGCCGCTAACACGCAACACAATAGAACTTGAAAGAAATGAGAAAGCAAGAAAAGCAAAGATCGGCCCAATTAAAATCACAACGACATAATTGAGAATTCGCTCCCGTAAAGAGCGCCCTTTTGCTACGCGCCAAATACGATTAAAGGCCGATTCAATTGTCGTCATTAGGTTAATTGCAGTATAAAGCAATACCACAAATCCCGCTCCCCCGAGAATCACCCCTCGAGTATTCTCCACAAATCCCACCAATAAATTGACGAAATCATTGGCATTTTGCTCACCTAAGAAGGCTAACCCTTTAAGCATTAAGGGCTCAAGCTCATTGTGTACGCCAAATCCCGCTAAAATCGAAAAGGTAATCGCCAATAGCGGCACGATTGAGAGCATTGTCGTATAGGTCAATGCCTGCGCTCGCTCTTTAAAATTTGCTTGCTCATATTGAATCGCAAGACGATAGATAATCTGAATAATACGCCGAAAAAGAAAACAGGATCCCTCTTTTGACCAAAGCCAAGCTTCTAATTTTTCGATAATTGCTTTCATAAATGGATGTTGTTCGTTAAAGCGTTTGGAATCTAAAGTAAAATTCTACGCGAGTTCATCGAATGCATCTTTGATTAGAGCGATACGGCGACTTAAGGCATCTGAGGCATATTGTGTACTTAATTCAAAGTAACCCCATACCGGATTTGGCCAAGCAAGATCCGCCTCATAACGCGCAATTACATGCAGATGCAATTGACGAACGATATTTCCAAGCGCACCAATATTAAGCTTATCGGCATTAAATGCACTCTGCATCACTTTTGAAGCCATCCGTAGCTCTTTCAGAAGTTGCTCCTGATCTTCAATTGAGAGATCAATAATTTCTGCCACATTATCCCGTTTTGGAATCAAAATAATCCAAGGAAAGCGCGCTTCATTTTGAATACGCACTTCACATAAAGGGAGGTCTGTGACAAAACGGCTATTTTTTGCTAACTCTTCATTTAACTGCATGATTCTTTTCCTTTAGTTGTTATCTTTGATAATTATCTTGAGTTGTTAACGGTCATGATCATCGTTATAAAAATAATAGATAGACTAATATCCCCTATTTAAGGGTATTTTTCTACCCTTAAATAGTACAAGGGATAGCCTAATAACACTTAATATCAGCGATTTTAAACCTTAAATGATAGAAGTTATAATGGCGAATTTATCGCAATTATCGTCAATCTATAGCCGTTATCTGTTTTTATTATGGTTAATAATTTAAATAAAATCAAACTAGAATCAAACTAGAATCAAACAGATATCGAAAGTTATATGAGATAGTGTCTATATAAAAAATCTCTTCTGAAATTTTCAAAAGAGATTCTTCTCTAAACTTGGGCTTCAAATAATCTTCAAATGGTCTTTCAAATAGTTTTCAAATGATCCTTAAGCGCTTCATCATCAAATATTAGCTAAGTATCTTTAGAGTATTACTTTTGAGTATTACTCTTGAAACTGATCAATAGTTTTACTTAACGCCATCAGTTGCTCCCGGAATTTAAAATCTGCAAGCGCCGATCCTTTTTCCGCACGGATTAATTCACTCGCAATAATAAGGCCTGCCATGACAGCCGCTTTCTCAAGAGAGAGGCGACCTTTCTCCCGTAATTTACTGATCTCTGCATCTAATCTTGCTGCAGATTCTTTTAACACATCCACCTCAGAAGCCGGGCTACTAATAGGATACTCTTCATTGGCAATTCGAATAGGTACTACAACTGTTTCGCTCATTTTTTTCTCCTACATATTTTGTTGCATCGATTCAACGCGAGAAATCAATTTATTGAGTTTCTCAGATAAGAGCGCATTATCGGCGACTAATCGACTATTCTCTTGCTCTACAGTCTGTTTATATGCAGCCATATCTGCTTGCAAAGCAGCATTACGATCCTTCTCTTCTTGTAATGCTACTTTCAATTCATTTTTTTGCGACCCTAGTGCGATGATTTTCTTCTCAAGCATATCATATGCCGCTTTTACTGTCTCTGACACGATCTAATTCCCTCTTTTATGGTTTAACAAAACTTGGAATATCTCCATAATACCCCATTGCCATTCTTGCAAGACGTTTTTTCACAAAAGGAAGCTTATCCGCTGCCGATAATCCGAGATTTCGAACCCCTTTTACAAACCCAGACTTACTGGTAGAACTGCGTTTAAAAAGATCCATAGAGCCCATAATCAATAGGTTATGGGCTTTTCGGCGTTTCTCATACCGTTTTAAAATGGTCATATCCCCTAGCGAAATTCCTGCCTTTTTAGCATTGATTAACTCCTCAACCAAGGTGGCCGAATCAAGATAGCCAATATTGACCCCTAATCCTGCTAGCGGATGAATCGAATGCGCCGCATCTCCGGCAAGGGCAAAATTTGCTCGCACATAGTGTTGCGCATGATTTAAACGAAGCGGAAAAGCCCCTAACTCGCCTGCAACTTCAATTTTACCAAATTTTCCTTCAAAACCATTCGTTAACCGTTCAGAAAATGCTTCCGGCGATAGTGCTAATAATTCATCTGCCTCTTCGAAAGTCGTATGCCAAGCGAGTGAACAGCGACCATCACTAAGGGGGAGAAGCGCTAATGGTCCATTTTCTAAAAATCGTTGCCAGCAGCTATTTTCATGACTCTTTTCAGGGCGAACTTGACCTACAATAGTTTTCTGTCCATAACTCCAGCCTGTTGTCGGAATATTCGCCCAATCCCGCACCAATGAACGTCCACCATCCGCGCCAACGACTAATTCCGTTTCATAAGTATCGCCATTACTAAGCGTTACTTCAACGAGATCGCCTTTACGTACAAAAGATTCTAGTTTCGTATTATCTAGAATCGTCAAATTCTCCAGCTTCTGCGCCCGATCAAGCAGTACGCCTTGCGTTGCTTCATTATCAATAATCCAACCTAAAGCATCAGAACCAGTGCCTTGTGCATCAAAGGTCAATTCCCCTCGGCCACCTTCATCCCAGACATGCATATGTAAGAATGGTGTTACTCGACCTGTATGTTGCAATCCATCCCAAGCATCCACATATTGCAACCACTTCTTACTTGACGGAGTAAAAGCCGACACACGCAGGCCGTAATCATCTGTAGGATAGAGCTTTGCAAGAGGATGAAATTCAATCACTAAAACTTTCATTCCGGCCTTTGCCAAACCAATTGCAATACTTGATCCTACTAATCCTGCGCCATTAATAATAACATCAAATCGGTTACTCATATCAATACCTCGACTCTTTTATCTATGAATGCTTATCCATCAAGCACGCTCACTCTTATATATTTTTGAAGCCAGAATTTTGAATTCTCCATTCTAAGAACATCATTCTGAAATCGTTATTCTGAAATCATTATTCTGAAATCATTATTTTAAATCACTACGCTAAACTCTAATACGTCCCTGATTTTTCTCTGATATTCCCCTAATATCCCATGCCAAAACGCGCAATCCGCTTCTTTAGGGGTGGCAAATGACTAACTAAGCGCAATGCCACATTACGAATATGTGGCGCAATCGGAATATCGATCCCAAAACCTCGTACAAGGAAATCAGTCGCACCGACGACTTTCACTACATCTTTCCGACGATCTTTTTGATACGGTTTAAGCGTCTCTAAGGTCGGAATATTCCCGCCTGCAAAATAAGGCAGTAACAACTCGCAATCTCGAAAACCTAAATTAAGCCCTTGCCCGGCAATAGGATGCAGCGAATGCGCGCTGTTACCAATCAGTGTTAAACAAGATTTACAGACCGTTTTAGGAATCATGAGAGATAGCTCCCACACATGTCGATCTGTGACTGCTTCCACATCGCCTAATTCATAGCCGATACGATAGATAATCTCATCGGCAAATCGTTCATTAGACGCCGATTCCCACATCTCTTTATCCGCACGATCAGCAATTAATACTACTGCCATTTCATGACTACCAATAGGCAATAAGGCTAATGGCCCATCGCTCGTAAAGCGTTCATACGCCATATTGCGATGGGGCTTATTAAAACGTGCGCGCGCAATAACCGCTACTTGATCATAATCAGTATGATAAGACTCAATACCAGAGAGCATCCGTAAGTGAGAATGCATGCCTTCTGCTGCAATAATCCAATCAAAAGTATCGGCCTCTTTTCGGCTCAGTGATTGCAAAATAGATTCTGCTTTACCGTCCACCACTTGATAATCAGTGAGACGCGTTTCATCTAAGTAAATGATGTTATCACAAGCTTCAATTGCTTCATGCATTCCCAATACTAAGCGCCCAAGCGGAATCAGCGCACCAAAATCCTCTAGATGATGATCAGAGGCGTAGAGTTCTACTTTCGTTGCGTAGCCTTTTTCAGAGACATGCACACTCTCAATCGGAGTAGCATAAGGTTTAAGCGCCTGCCACAGATCAATCGACTCAAGAAATTTTACAGAGCGATGAGAGAGCGCGATCATTCTCGTATCTTGCTCTAAGAGAGCAGCTGTAGGCTTCTTATGTTGATCCACGACGACAATTGATAATGGACTCTTTTGCAATCCTAATGCGAAAGAGAGGCCTATCGGTCCCGCCCCTGAAATTAAAATACGCTTCTCTAACCCTTCCATCTTCCAATTTCCCACTCTATTTAGATCTATAACATATCGCTCTATTGTAACGATCTTCCTCAATGGAATATTGACACATCACAATTAAAGCCCATATTTATCTTTTTGATTTCTATTTAATATCTCAGGTAGAAATCCCTCACCCTATAACAATAAAAGCGTCATAATCCTCTATAAGAATTATACGCTTCCATTCATCAAGATGAGTACATTGATCTACTCTGTAGGTAGACTTAAAATTTCATAACCTGTTTCAGTCACTAATACGGCATGTTCCCATTGTGCTGTCAATGAACGATCTCTTGTGACCGCTGTCCAACCATCATTGAGCACTTTAACGCCAGGTTTGCCCACATTAATCATCGGTTCAATCGTGAAGATCATACCGGGTGCCATAATATCGCGCACCATTGGCGAATCATAGTGCAATACTTGAGGTGCTTCATGTAGGCTTAAGCCTACACCATGACCACAGAAATCTTGCACCACTGAATAATTATGCGCATGCGCATGCTTTTCAATCACACGCCCAATTTCGCGGAAAGGCACGCCCGGTTTGACCACTTCAATACCAAGCATCATACATTCATAGGTCACATCTACAAGGCGCTGCGCTAAGATCGAAACTTCCCCAACACAGAACATTTGACTACTATCGCCAAAATAACCATCTTTAGAGAGACAGATATCAATATTAACAATATCGCCCTCTTTTAAGGCTCGATCGCCCGGAATCCCATGACAGACCACATGATTAATTGAGATACACGATGCGCCGGGGAATGGTGGATTACCATAATTCAGACTTCCCGATACTAATCCCTCTTCTAACATCCAACTATGAATCAGCTCATCGAGTGATTTAGTGGTAACGCCCGGTTTTACATAAGGTTTAATTCGCTTCAAGAGATTCGCAACCGCTTGATTTGCTTTACGGATACCTTCAATTTGTTGTGCATCTTTAATAAAAATTTGTGACATATCGTTCCTTTCTTTTCTCCTAATAAATAGGTTTACTATTGATCACTGTCGTTTCTATCAGTTGGTCATTATAAGCAGGTCTATGAGCACATTGTTATGTGCGAGGTAAAGTCACCCCTGTCTGTCCTTGGTATTTGCCACCTCGATCCTTATATGAAACTTCACATTCACGATCGGATTCTAAAAAGAGCATCTGTGCAACACCTTCTCCGGCATAGATCTTCGCCGGAAGCGGCGTTGTGTTAGAAAACTCAAGGGTAACGTGTCCTTCCCACTCAGGTTCTAGTGGTGTGACATTCACGATAATACCGCAACGTGCATAGGTAGACTTCCCTAAACAAATGGTCAACACAGAACGAGGAATACGGAAATACTCAACGGTACGGGCAAGCGCAAAGGAGTTTGGGGGAATAATACAGACATCTGAAACCACATCAACAAAGCTATTTTCATCGAAATTTTTAGGATCGACAATGCTTGAATTAATATTGGTAAAGATCTTAAACTCATTACTGCAACGCACATCATAACCATAACTTGATGTGCCGTAGCTAATAATCCGTCCCTTCTCATTTTCCCGAATTTGTCCAGGCTCAAAAGGCTCGATCATGCCATATTTCTCTGCCTGTTCCCGAATCCAATGATCTGCTTTTATTGACATTCTCTATCCTTTTATTCTGTGCGTATTTAGTCTATGCGCTTTTCTTCAATATTATTTCATCTTGATAACCACTTCCCTACTCTACAATAACGCAGTGGCAACAGATTCTATTTCAATTCTTTACCTTGTGACTGCTGTACAACGACTTTCGGGAAGCCCGCCATTCGATCCCGCTCTCTTAAAGATAAAATGGCACTCATCTTAATCGCCATCTCTCGATAACGATCCGCTAATGGCCCGCCGGCAGTGACTGTCGGTGCGCCGCGATCTGCTTCTTGACGAATTGAGATATCCAGCGGCATCTGCCCAAGTAGTGCAACATTCGCTTCTTTTGCTAAATGATCACCACCTAGAGTACCAAAGATTGCCTCTTCGTGACCACATTGGCTACAGATATGAAAACTCATATTCTCAATAATACCCAGAATCGGCACGCCCACTTTCTCAAACATATTGATCCCTTTACGGGCATCTAATAACGCAATATCTTGAGGCGTTGTGATAATCACACTGCCGGCAACCGGAATCTGTTGTGCTAGTGTTAATTGAATATCGCCGGTTCCCGGTGGCATATCGATAATCAAATAATCGAGCGCTTTCCACGCAGTCTCTTTAAGCATCTGTGTCAAAGCAGATACTGCCATCGGTGCACGCCAAATAGCTGCATCGGCTTGTGCAATCAAATAACCGATCGAGTTACTCTGTAAACCTTGCGCCATAATAGGCTCCATCGATTTACCATCGAGAGAAACCGGTTTTTCGTGCGTATTGAGCATTGTTGGCAGACTAGGACCATAGATATCCGCATCTAAAATCCCCACACTTGCGCCCTCTTGCTGTAACGCTAGCGCTAAATTAACAGCTGTCGTAGATTTACCGACACCGCCCTTACCGGAAGCTACCGCAATAATATTCTTCACATTGGCCATTGCGTGCAATTGTCCTTGCACCTTATGCGCGACTACTTTACTCTCAACGGTTACTGTTGCGCTGTACCCCGTCTCTTGACTTATTAAAGTACTTAATGTTGTTTGGATCATTTCGCTATGGGCTTTGGCATAAAACCCTAAGACGATCTGCACGCTAATCTTCTTTTGTACATCATCGATCTCGATTGCTTTAACGCAACCCGCTGAGCGTAAATCCATTCCTAAATAACGATCAACTTCTTGACCAATAATCCCTGCAACAACATCCTTTGTAATTTTCATCTCTACCTCTAGCACTACTCTATTTTTGATTCTCTATTCTATCACTCATTCAAGGATAAATTCATTTTCATCTTCCTCTCATTCGTACTAGATCGATTCTCACTTAATTCATTCATTCTTCATTCGGTGATTTTGAATTGATTTCTAAGATCCTGAATGCTTTTTCTATCAACCACCATCGATCTCTATCGACTGCGGTTAACTCACCTCTGTTGCGAATTCGCTACTGCCAATCTTCGGCAACTTTTGCCATCAGTTGCTGACCTAAGGGTGTGCGCGCCTCACTGTTAACCGTCAATTCCTCACTGACCCGAGAAAGCTTTAACACGATATCCGCTTCCGGCAAAACACCTGCCCCTTTCTCCGGCCATTCGATGAGCCAAATACCACTCTCTTCTAATAATCCTAAATCAAAGAGCTCTACCGGCGAAGCAAGGCGATAGAGATCGGCGTGAAGTACCATCAACGCCGGCAATTCATAAGGTTCGATCAAAGTATAAGTGGGGCTTTTAATCGCCCCCTTAACCCCTAATGCTTGAATAAAGTGGCGAGAAAAGGCAGTTTTACCCGCACCTAACTGCCCCTCTAAATAAATTTTACAATCGGTAATGGCTAAATTTTGTAGCCATTTAGCCAATGTTCTTGCCCATAAATCGGTCTCTTTCTCTGAAGAGAAGATCCATTGCATCGCTGTCTTTTGTGAGATTTCATCCATTTTTTTTGTCATTTTCTCTGCCATTTCTTCGGCCATTTTTAGGCCATCCTATCCATCTTATTACATTCCCCGTAATACTGATCTTGTTACGCTCATATCATTATTGCCCTAACTTTATCGGCGCTTGATCTGTCGGTAATTTTTTAGATAACAACCATAAGCGAATATTGAGAAAGATCGCCGCAAAAGTTAAACCGGCAATTAAGCCCATCCAAACGCCGGGCGCTTCTAGCTGTTTCACCACCCCAAGATAGTAACAGAGTGGAAAAGCAATCAACCAATAGGAGGCGATCCCTAAGAACATCGGCACTTTTGTATCTTTCATTCCCCGCAACACGCCATTGGCTGAGATCTGCATTCCATCAGGCAATTGGAAGAAGATAGAGTAGATAATTAAGCCCGCACTCATCTCAATAATCGCCGGATTGCTATTAAAGAGTTGTGGAATATGGTAACGCGCGCCATAAAGAATCAAGCTTGTCACTAACATCAAAGCGATCACCACTGTGCGCCCCATTCTGCTCACTCGTAATACACTCTCATAATCCATTCGTCCCATTCGCTGACCGATCATCGAGGTAATCGCCATTGCAGTACTGAGTGGAATCATAAAGGTCATTGAGGTAATGGCCAAAGAGATCTGATGACTTGCAACCACCACCGTCCCAAATTGTCCTAAAATCAAACCCGCCGCCGAGAAAATCGCCACTTCCGCAAAGAACGTTGCGCCACTCGGTAACCCTACGTGTACCATCTCTTTTAATCTCGCATCCGGCTTTTCTAATTTACGCACTAAACGCAAGCTTCGTAATCGAGGATCGATAAAGGTAAAACCCACTAACAAAAAGAGCATCACCCAGAAAGTTAAGGCAGTGCCTAACCCCGAACCGACAATCCCATAGCTTGGTAGCCCAATCGGTGCATAACCATTGACGAGGAGATAGTTTAAAATCCCATTCACTACAAATCCGACACCACATACGATCGTAATCGGCACCGGGCGTGCAACTCCCTCACAGACGGCACGCAAACTATTAAAAACAAAAATCGCTGGCACCCCCACACTCAAAGCGCGTAGATAAGAGACCGAGTCCAGAATGAGTTCCGCTTCCACTTGTAGCCATTGTAGTAGCGTCCCTGAGAAGAAATTCATTACAAGCAGGACAACCACCATAAGAACAACTGAAATCAAGAGCCCGTTGTGCCAAATATTCGCCACATCTTCGCTCTTACCTTTACCAAATTCGTGGGCACTAAAGATCGCCACACTCATCAAAACGCCGGTACTAAAAAGTAGTAATGGGTTCCAGATCATCACCCCCAATCCCACAGAAGCCTGTGTATGATCGGCATAATGCCCGGTAATCGCGATATCGGTCACGCCCATCCCCACCAAAAACCATTGGGTAATAAGAATCGGTAATGTGAGGGCAAATAACATCTGCAACTCATCTTTTTGAAAATGAAAATAGCGACTCACGCCCACAATAAAACTCCTTGATTGATTCTGTATCTAACACTTCATTCCCCCCTATTATCCGCATCGACATCACCATCATAAGACAACGATGAGACCATTGATAAGACAACAATTGAATAAAGCGAGAATAATAGAGGATTGATAAATGGGCTCTATTTTACCTTAGTTTAGGGAATACTCTGAAAAAATATCATCAAGGGTCATTGCCCAAGAATATTCCCCGATACAATTCTTCTGCTGCGCCTTTTATTATGAGCCTTGTCGCAACCCCTGAAAGACAATCTCCGCCATCTTTTTACTAATGCCGGGCACTTTCTCAATGTCACTCACTGCGGCTTTTTTCAGTGATTCCAAGCCCCCAAAGTGAGTTAAGAGTGCGGTTCTTCTTGCTTCTCCAATGCCGGGAATATCCTCTAACAGTGAGCGCCGGCGTGCTTTATCTCGGCGTGCTCTATGCCCTTCAATGGCAAAGCGGTGTGTTTCATCTCGAATCTGCGTGAGAAGATGAAATGCCGGGGATTGTGGACTCAACAGTAAGCGTGTTTTATCCCGAAGCCAGATCATATCTTTACCTCGAACCTTACCCTCTCCTTCTGAGATCGCAAGTAGAAAAATTGACGTAATATTGAGCGCATCGAGCACCTCAATCGCCACTTGCAACTGCCCTTTGCCACCATCAATGAGTAAGATATCCGGATAATCTGCCGGGTCTTTGCCCTTTAAGCGCCGCGTTAAGGCTTGTCGCATCGCCTCATAATCATCGCCCGGGGTAATCCCTTCAATATTAAAGCGCCGGTAATGCTGTTTCGCAAAGCCCTCAGTGGTAAAGACAACATCTGCCGCAACGGTTCGCTCCCCAAAGCTATGCGAGTTATCAAAGCACTCTATTCGGCGAATCGCTCTATCAAATCCTAACACTTCGCCTAGTGCAAAGAGGCGATCTTCCACTTGAGATCGGCTCGCTAATTTCACTTTAAGGGAATGCTCGGCATTATTCTCCACCATCTCAAGCCATTGCCGTTTACGCCCCCGTAAATGACGGCTATATTGCAGCTGTACCGCATAAGGGCTAATCTCGGCAAGCCCTGTGACGAGCCAACTCTCTTCCTCTTTCGGCAAAGTTCGATTGAGAATAATCGTTCGTGGGGGAAGACGGTGTTCGCCATAATATTGACTAACAAATGCCTCCATCACCTCTTCTGCCGGCGTACCACTTGGCACTTTAGGGAAATAGGCTCTTGTGCCGAGCACCCTGCCATCGCGGATGGTCATCACTTCAATATTGACCAATTCCGCAGCTTCCGCATAAGCGATAATATCTAAGGAATCATGACTCTCTTCCATTAGATTTCGCCCTTGAATCTCCCGAATATATTGAATTTGATCCCGGACAATAGCCGCCTCTTCAAAGGCCATTGATTGACTCAACTGTGTCATCTTCTCAATAAGATGGTCTACCAGTTTTTGTGATTCGCCGGTTAAAAAGAGCACAGCTTCATCCACACTCTCTTGATAATCTTGCTGAGAAATCTTCTCGACACAAGGGCCACTACAGCGCTGAATCTGATATTGCAAACAAGGGCGCGTACGATTGGCAAAAAAACTATCCTCACACTCCCGCACCCGAAAAACCTTCTTCATCAAATTGAGCGTCTCTTTCACCGCTAATGAAGAGGGATACGGCCCAAACATTCGCCCCCGTTTTTTACGGGCGCCACGATAGAAGCTAAAACGAGGAAAAGGATGATCCGAGAGATAGATATAAGGATAGCTCTTATCATCAATTAAACGTACATTGTAACGCGGGCGGTGCGCTTTAATGAGATTGCTCTCGAGCACAAGCGCATCTTTTTCAGTAGCAGTAAGGGTCGTTTCAATTGAATCTATATTTGCCACTAACGCTTGCGTTTTAGGAGGAAGATTTTTGGTCTTAAAGTAGCTAGTGAGGCGGTTTTTAAGATTCTTGGCTTTTCCAACATAGATGATATCGCCCGCACTGTCGCGCATCACATAAACGCCGGAAGTCGTGGGTGCATTTTTTAAAAAATGGTCTGCATCAAAAGGCATAGTTGTTGGCTCATTTCCTAAAATTAGTCATGATTAACATAAAAATATTTCAATAAATATCAATTAACATAAATAAAAATTATTTATTAAAATTCAAAATTATAGAAGATTAAACATATGATTATATCAATAAATATCCCGTGATTATTACACAGAAATCTACTATCAAAATAAGATTCAATGATATATTATCAACCTCGTGTAACTAAAGGACAGATCAAACAAGAGGCCAAACCCATGTCACATAGAAACTCACTGCAAGATGTGTTACAAAATATTGACCCCGTACTCTCAAGTGAAACATATGTCTATGTCGGTCTTGCTGATCATTCCCTTCTTAAAGTGCTAGGTTTTGACCCCTTAGCATTTTATAAAGAACGTGAAGGAATCACGCTCATTCTACGCAAAGAAGAGGCAGATAACAATTTCCTGAAATATGAGGGCGAATATTGCAAAATTACCCTCAATGTGCCATTTAAACCGATCAGCACAGGCCTAACCGCTATTATCTCAAGCGCACTTGCTAAAGCCGGCATCGGTATTAAACCCGTTCATACCGTCTATAATAGCTATGTGCTGATCAATAAGCCTGATGCCCATGTTGCACTTGAGATTATCACCGCTCTTCAAAGAAAGATCCAAGGGATGAATGCACATTAGAATGCTTGAGCCATTCAATCGGTCAGGGAATATAGTTTAAAGTACTTCTACCGCCATTATTGCGAAGCATTCATTTGTGCCAATTGATAGAGTTTCGCAATATTTCTAGCGGTATGTACTAAGTTCCGTTCGCTCTCTAACAGCGCCTTTTCTAACGCTTCCGGTCGTTGAGTAATCGTGAAAACTGCATCAATGCCATGAGAATATACCGCATCGGCATCTCCCCCTAGTGCCCCGGCAATCCCAATGACCGGTTTATGATACCGTTTCGCTAATTGCGCAACCCCCTTCGGGGTTTTGCCAAAAATCGTCTGCCCATCAATCTTCCCCTCTCCTGTAATCACTAGATCAGCCTCTAATAGATACTTTTCAAGCTCAACAATCTCCATTACCAGATCAATGCCGGGCAGCAGTTCTCCCGCTAAATAAGCCAATGCGGCAAACCCTAATCCGCCGGCAGCGCCTGCTCCTAATCGATCGGCATAATCCATTCCTATCGTTGAAGCGGTTACCTTCGCAAAGTGAGTTAAAGCCTCATCTAAAGCAGTGACCATCTCCGGCGTTGCCCCTTTCTGCGGACCAAAAATAGCAGAAGCCCCCCGTTCTCCTACAAGAGGATTATCCACATCGCAAGCGATCAAGAAATGAGTATCCTCAATACGAGTATCAAAAGCAGAAAGATCAATCTTTACTACCGATTTTAAAGCGATACCACCGCCTTCAACTTCTTTTCCTGCTTGGTCTAAGAACCGAGCGCCTAAAGCACGTAACATTCCACTGCCGGCATCATTAGTAGCGCTTCCCCCAATCGCGAGCATAATACTCTTAGCACCGCGATTAAGGGCATCTTTGATTAATTCCCCAGTACCATAACTGGTCGTTATTCTCGGATCTCGTTCTTCGGTAGTGAGTAAAGCTAATCCACTTGCCGTAGCCATCTCAATAATCGCAAGTCCCTCTGGCGTTAAACCGTAATGTGCCGTAATAATGCGCCCTAAGGGATCTTCTACTTCACAAGCGATTAATGTGCCTTGCTTTGCATCAATGAGTGCCTGTAAGGTTCCCTCCCCGCCATCTGCCACCGGAATTTTAATATAGGTTGCTTCCGGGAAAATCTCGCGAAATCCCTGCTCTATTCCATTGGCAACCTCAATCGCCGTTAAACTCTCTTTAAATGAATCAGGTGCAATAACAATTTTCATACGATTCCTCTCTATTTCTCATCTCAAAAGCGGATCTTAACTTCCATCTGGGTCTTTCATTCTCTTTCGATCCGCTTTTGATCTGTTGTTGATCTATTGTTGCTCTATTAGTAATCCGCTTATAACGATCTTTAAACACGCTTATATTGCATTCAACAATATAGCGATTAAAAGAGGGCAAAGACCCCAAAAATCAAGGTTGAAAAGGCGGCTAAAGTAAACCCAACTAACGATTCGTAAGGAATTAATTTTAAGCGCTCTCTCATCTCCATATTGGTCGCACCGCCCGTTGCGTGGAAATAGCTTCCGTGTGGCATATGATCTAACATCGTTGCCCCTGCTTGAATCATCGCTGCAGATCCTAACGCCGAAACACCTAAGCCCAATAATATCTGCCCAAAGGAGGCAGAAGCCACCGCCGCCCCTGCGGTCGTTGAGGCAGTGGCTAATCCCATAAAGGCACCAGAAATAGGTGCTAACATATAATCGGGTAAATTAATGGCGTGAATAATACTTGCCATTGCTGTTTTTAACTCTGAAGAACCGACAATCCCAGCGAGTGTCCCCGTTCCTAATAACATAATGGCAATGCCAGACATTCGGCTTAATCCTGAGATCACATAACGATTGAGCTCTTTTGCTCTTCCCATCGCAATCGCCCCCACTAAGCCCCCGATCGGTAGTGCGATCATCGGATCAACACTAATCTTTGCTAAAGGGCGTAACATCAAAAGGCCAATAGCCACTAAAGGCCCTAAAATAGCGCAGAAAAAATTAGGCAGACGACTATTATCGATCGTGGTTAAATCTTGCGCTTGAATTGCACTCCCTTTTTTAACCAACTTTTTAGCGATAAAAACGGTCACGATAACCCCAAATAGCGCCGGAATAACACCTGCGGCCATTACACTTGTCAATTCCAAATTAAAAAAGTCTGCCACCGCGATACTATTAGGATTCGGCGACATAATATTCCCTGCCTTACCGCCGCCACTCATGGCCAACAAAATGGCCATTTTGGATAAATTGGCCTTGTGCCCAATTGCCAATGCGATAGGGGCTACCGTAATAATTGCCACATCAATAAAGACTCCGGCCATTGTTAAAATCGCGGTCGCTAGAATGAGCGCTAATAGTGCTCGAGATTCCCCCACTTTATGGATAATCGTTTCGGCAATAATAAGCGCCGCCCCCGATTCAATCAGGACACCGGCCAATACGCCCGCCGCAATAATCCTCAACACTGCCGGCATAATGCCCTGAGCCCCTTGCATCATAATATTTACCGTAGAGACCAAGGCTTGATCTAATGAATATTGCGTAATTAATCCAATAAATCCCCCGACAAAAGCACCAATTAACATCCCATATACCGGCGGTACTTTTTTCAAGATTAAGATAATTGCCAAAATCAGCGCAATCAGTGCGCCCATCAGTGTTACCGTCATAGCTAAGCCCTCTTTTCAATGCCCAATATACTCTCTCTTGATTCCTCGACTTCAAATGAGCCATCGTCTCAATTAAGATTTAACATAGCACACCCAATCTCAAACGGCGCCTTACCCAATTTATTATTTGATTAAAGACAACATCCTCTTCTAATATCTTCTGAATATTTTAAAAAAACAACAAAAAATGACTACAAATCAATATCATAGCCGTTCTCTTAATCGCCAACCAATCTTCCAATATATCGCTACTTATTTTCAATGTTTCCAATTAAATTGGCGAGATTATTTCAACTTTAAGGAATATATCCGGAAAAATCCTAAAGCCCAAATAGTTACAATCCAAAGGCCTTAAACATCTCCTCTGCCCGCGCTTCATCTGCACGATTCATACTCTCCATCTGCTGCATCATTCCTAGTACTGCGCCGACAGGGCCATCGACACTAAATCCTACACCGCTTGAGTGGCTCTTTGTTTTGCTACTGCTCTTCGTTTGACTGCTGCCATTACAACTACTTCTGCGTACCGTACTACTCCCATTATCCCGATCGCTACGATCCTCCTGCGTCACGCATCCCCCTGATGATTGGGTATTGCTACTACCAGAAGTTGAGCTGTGGCCATCGGTATGCCATTCACTATAACGGCCTGAGGGCATAATGACCGCCGGCGCTGTAGAGCGCGTTTCTCGTTTTACCGTTGTCGTCGTTTGATTCATTCCCCCAGGTTGACTCATATCAAACTCAGGAAATTCAATCTCAGACACAGGAAAATGTGATGCACCTACAGAGGTTGTAGGAATGGAAGTTGTCGGATATTGCGGATCAATCACCACCGCATAAGGATAAGGGCTTGAAGCACAAGCAGTCAGTAACAGAACTGTTCCCGCGGTAAATAGCGATTTAACACTTAAAATCGTGCGATTATTCGATCGCATTGTTTTACCGTTTTTGGTAACCGTCCGTTTAGAAATGGGTAACTCTCTTTCTTGAGAAGTTTGCGCTACGAGGTTTTTATTCATTCCTTGATCTCTTGTAAGTGAATATTATCTTGCCGGTAAAATAGTATTGCGACATCACGAGATGCTAAAACAATATATTTTACAATTAACTACTAATATTTACATATTGTAACCGGCAGTATAGTACAGCGAAATGATTCACTTTTGCATCAAAAAATTATGTTGAAATTAAAAAACCTCGTAAAAAAGCCCCATTTCACATCATTAAATTTTTAAATAAATATATATTAATATAAAAATTGATAGGAATTTCACAAATTAGATCAAAACGAGTTCTAAATAGGATCTCAATCTTCGTA
This sequence comes from Ignatzschineria larvae DSM 13226, assembly GCF_038500265.1. Taxonomy (NCBI): domain Bacteria; kingdom Pseudomonadati; phylum Pseudomonadota; class Gammaproteobacteria; order Cardiobacteriales; family Ignatzschineriaceae; genus Ignatzschineria; species Ignatzschineria larvae. The sequence goes on from NZ_CP150637.1 coordinate 2,036,657, forward strand.
CTGAGATTGAGAAATATTGGGAATCTGAATTATCGCTTCTCCCCTTTTAAGGATGATCAGAAAATCCTTCATAACGATTAAAACCTAAAAGAAAAATCGCCATTTCAAAAGAGCTATTAGATGATTCGCTTTTCGCTTTTAATTCTTGATAAACCTGATCAACCGGTGTTTTGATCTCTGATGACTGCTTCATCACTTCCTCAATAACAGTGGGTAGAGCCATACATATTTTATAGAATGCCTGAGGATCCCCGGTTACCAAAGCATAAAATTGATCAATACTTACCCGGCGAATCCTTTTATGACTTACTCGCTTTTTATCAACCGTTGTCTCCCATTTAATATTCTGAGATGTTTTAGCAATTGCTTCCACTAAAAAGCAGGCGCAATCATCATCTGACAAAAGTTGATGTTGCATCTTAATGTAAGTTTTACCGGCAGAAGCAGAATTCATTGTATTATGCTTATTTTTTAATTCCACATAAATGGTACTGACTTGATCATTATCTGGAAGCGCTATTCCGCCCTCTTGATGATAGATTACATCCCAACCTTGGTCTGGTACTGTACAGTTTTGAATATAAGAAAAGAGATTTTGATGAAAATAGCCAATATCGTTGTTATTGGACTTATCCCTTTGCCGGAAGATCTCATTTTTAATAATCTCTTCCCAAGAAAAACGATAGACTGTTTTATCAAAAAGTAATTTAATAGGGTCTACAATATTCGCATTAAATTTATTCACATCATAAGGAATCAGCTTATCACCATATTTCTTAATTGTTTCTTCAACATGCTTGGTAAAATCTGCTTTACTAATAAAATTAAGATCCCACATTATAAATACCCCAACCCTTTTTGAATTTCTTTACCCACTTCATACGCTAAATTGACAGGCACAGCATTTCCGATCTGTTTATACTGTTGCATGATACTTCCCTCAAATATCCATTCATCTGGAAAAGTCTGACAACGCGCATTTTCCCGAATGGTAAATGGCCGATTCTCTAATGGATGACACCGCTCTGTCTGCTTTTGTGAAGGGGATGTTAATACTGTTAATGAGGGTTCATCTAAGCTCATCCGTCTTAAAATTCCTGTCCGACCTCCCCCCATTTCCCAACAGCTTTTCATATAGGGCTTAGCAATCTCTTCGGGAATATCACGCCAATATCCTCCTTGAGGTACTAGCGCAAAAATAGCTTCCTTTTCTTTAGAGTAACGCATGCCTTCACTATCAGGCACATCTAACAAAATATCTCTCAACACAGGCTTATAACTATGTACTTCAGGATAAGAGATAGTGATAGTATCCTCTAAATCTTCTCGCACACCGAGGACAATCAAACGCTCCCGTTTTTGGGGAACACCATAATCCCAAGCATTTAATACTTTTTCCTGAATGGAATAGCCGGTTTCTTTGAATACCTGCTTCATAATCTGATAAGTTCTACCATTATCATGGCTCAATAAGCCACGCACATTCTCAAACAAAAATACCTTAGGCTGTAATTGCTTTAAAAACAACGCATAGTGATAAAAAAGCGTTCCACGTGTATCTTCTAGCCCTAGCTTTTTACCGGCATAAGAAAAAGCCTGACAAGGTGCGCCACCAGATAAGAGATCTAATTCCCCTTTGGCTATCCCGAATACTTCTGTTAAATCCTTTGATGAGATATTCGCAATATCATCATGTATTACATTCCAATTAGGACGATTTTTACGCAAAGTATCACAAGCATACCTATCAAATTCCACTAACCCTAAAGAGTGAAATCCTGCTTTTTCTAATCCCAAAGCTAAACCACCAGCACCAGCAAATAACTCTATGACCGTTGATTGATGGGAATTCAATGCCTCAGAAAAAGATAAATCTAAAGATACTTGTTTCAAATCTTCCATGCCTTATATCTGTAGTGAATATAATATTTGGGCTTAAATTCATACTAAACCCTAGCCTATTGATAGATATCTCTATCCATTAGTTACTTCTGAGTTTTATTATAGTAGATTTATCCTCCCTGAGGGAAACTCCCTACTTCAACTCCGCACCTAATAGCGCTTGCTTAGCGATATGCGGTTTCATTTTCCCCATTACGTGCATTTCACAAGGGCGACAGTTAAATTTGAGCGTGTACTCTTCCCCTTTGTGCGAGAGGGTTAGCGGTGTTGGTTTAATCTGCCCTTGTACGCCGGTTACGCCGATTGTCTGTTTAGGACAGAGATTATAAGAGAAGCGAAGACAATGTTTAGTGATCATTACCGGCACTTCACCAAGTTCTTCGTGGGCTTCATAGGCCGGTTCAATCATCTTCACGCCGTGTTTAAAGTAGAATTCTCTCGCTCTATCATTATAGACATTCGCTAGGAAACTGAGCTCCTCAAAGGGGAAAATGGCCGGCGGATCAACCGGTGCTTTACGACTTCCACGAACATAATTGAGACGAATCGCCGCCTCTAAGGCCTCAATGGCTTCCCGGCGTAATTGATTAATCATACTGACCGGAATAAAAGGAATTTCAGAGAGCTGAATCTGATAATCGAGCAGTAAGAAGCCACTTCCTCCAAATTTCTGTAAATTCTTCTCTAACGTCGCAAGCCCTTTTTCAGGATCTTTTGCTAATTCAAAATCCCCTGACAGACTTGCATAACCATAATGCCCTTCCGGCGTAAAGAGCTCAAGGCGATAGCCCGCCTCATCTTGACTAAAGCTCAGAGAGACTTCTAGCAGGCGTTCTGCTGAATCTTTGGTTAATAGCTGACTCCAGACTTGATCGTGATTGCGATTAAGCGGATGTTTTTTCTGAATATTCGCTCGCTCTGTAACAAACTCTGCCGGCATCTCATTGGGATATACAAGATAATGATTCTCCCCAATTTTATCCGCTCGATTAACGGCAAATCCTACTACTTCCCGCTTAATTTGAATATTGAGTCCATCGCCATTGGCCAGCGGTTCTGTGGTTTTCACTTCGATAAAGTTCTTTTTGACATCCAAAATATGCCCAATAGGTAAGCCCACAAATTTAGGCGAATCAAAAGCCCCAATATCCTCCTTACGAGCATTGACAAAATAATCGGTACTGCCACGATTAAAGGTCTTATCAGGATTAGGCTCAAAATGATGAACCACTTTGCCATAAGAGGCTCGCGTAAAGGCCGGATTTTGTTCCATATAGCGATCTAATAGGCGACGATAATGGGCTGTGATATTTTTCACATACGCCATATCTTTATAACGCCCTTCAATTTTGAATGAGCGAATCCCTGCTTCAATAAGCGCATCAATATTATTCGATTGATTATTATCTTTCATCGACAATAGATGTTTATCAAAAGCAATCACCCGCCCTTCACTATCTTTGAGGGTATAAGGAAGACGACAGGCTTGTGAGCAATCACCCCGATTGGCCGAACGTCCTGTTTCTGCGTGTGAGATATAACATTGCCCCGAGAATGCCACACAGAGCGCGCCGTGAACAAAAAATTCTAATGCGGTATCAGGACGCGCCTCGTGAATCGCCCGTATCTCTTTAAGGCTCAATTCCCGCGCAAGTACCAATTGAGAGAAGCCCACATCAGCCATAAATTTCGCTTTATCCAGTGTGCGAATATCTGTTTGGGTCGAGGCATGCAGTTCAATCGGCGGTAGATCAAGTTCAAGCAAGCCCATATCCTGAATAATGAGCGAATCTACGCCGGCATCATAGAGTTCATAGATCAATTTACGGGCCGATTCCAACTCGTTATCGTGCAAAATGGTATTGAGTGCAATAAAGACCTTCGCATTAAAACGATGAGCAAATTCCGTTAAACGCGCAATCTCGGCAACATCATTCTCCGCCGCGTGCCGAGCCCCAAATTCAGGGCCGCCAAGATAGACTGCATCAGCGCCGTGAATAATCGCCGCTCTTGCAATCTCAGTATTACGGGCAGGACTTAATAACTCTAATTCGTGGGATAAAAGGCTCATCTTTCTCGCTACAATTCAAATAGGATTCAAACAACACTCAAAATAAAATAGTGATAGATCAATTAGAAAGATCCCACAAATTGCGGGATCTTCTACTGATACTCTGCGCTATAGGATACTAAGAATCGAGAAAATTTGCAGATTTTTAGACACCTTCAAGAGATCCTATTCTTTACCAATCCGTTCTAATTGAGAGATCTCCATTACCGCATTTCAAAATATTCACAATGTAGATAACGATGAGGCGCTAATCCTTTAAGGGATAGTTGTCGACTAATCGCTTTGGCAATGCCGGTCGGGCCACAGAACCAAACCGAAGTATCGGCATCAAAAGGTAGTGTTGCAAAATCTAAAAACCCTTGATCATCACTATAGTGCAGATGTAATGTCACATTCGCCTTTTCCGCAAGCGCTTGTAATTCCGTTAACATCAGTGCTTCCTCTGAATTACGAACCAAATAATAGAGGGTAATGGCTTTTTGACGACTCTCTTTCTGTCGATTCTCTCGTTGCAAGGATTCTAACCAAGCGATAAAGGGTGTAATTCCAACACCGCCGGCAATCCAGAGCTGTTTGGGAAGATCTGAGTTCATCGAGAAGAATCGGCCATAAGGGCCTTCAATAATCAGCTGATCGCCCACTTGCCAACGCTTGCCGATTTTCCGCGTATAGTGCCCTAACGCTTTGATTGCAAAACAGATCGTCTGATCTTTTCGGGTCATCGATGCGATTGTGAAAGGATGTTTCTCCCGATATTGTGGGTGCTGTACAAAGGCATATTGCCCCGCTTGATGATTCCAATCTCTCGGCATCTCACAAGTGACTACCGCCGTTTTAGCGACAAAGTCGAGCTCCGTAATCGTCGCTTGATAACGGCGTTTTTGACCAATTCGCCCCAATATCGCAATGATCGCACTATAGATCCCAAACGCCATTAAGAGCAACATCACAATCCCAACCGGTTCAGTCCAATAGCGCGCCGGCGATAAGACTAAAGCGTGAAAGACAACGCCGATAAAAAAGATCCCCATCAATTTATGAAGCAAGCGCCAAAAGCGATAAGGGAAACGTTTTAAGAGCGTCATTACCAACATTATGACAAAGGCGTAGAAGAGAATCTCCCCCATATCTTTTGCTAGAGATTGCATTCCATCAAAAATCCATAGTTTCGGATCTTTCGGCTTGGGGCCTTGTTCAAAAAAAGGTTTTAAGATTCCTTTACTGAGCTTCATCCCATAATGCAATATCACAAAGACAATGGACCAAATTCCGAGCCATTTATGGGCATAATAGATCTTATCCATCCCGCCAAAGAGCCACTCTAATTTCGGCGGACGAAGCGCTAAAATCATAATAATCCCCATCGGAATAAAGGCGAGTATCCCCGTTAAATTGATCAACTCCTTACGCCAAAGCCAAACGCCCCAATCAGAAGCTTGAAACCGAAACAGCACATCTACGCCCCACAGTAGTAGTGCAAATAGGAAAATGGCGATAATGATTGTTTTCTCACGGCGCATAAGGGTCTCTCTATTATTGTGATTTTCAAAAGTATTTTCTGAAGTTTTAGATTAAAGCGTGAATCTTAAGAAATACTTAAAATAAACATCGAAATACCATTATAACTATATATTTTTAAATATCTTTTTATAAAAACAATTTTTAATAAATAATAAGAGCGATTCATAATTTTATTTGAGAATATTTGAGAATGATCGCAAATGATTGAGATATTTTTATTCCCCTTTTATCATCATCCACAAAAAGAGCTAAAAATCGTGAAGATCTTTAGCTCTCGTATATCGTCAATTGGGTTTATAAAAAATGGTTTTTAAGCAATTCGTATGCGATTTTAAAAAGAAGATAAAGCTGTTCTAAACAACACTTGCAAGATGCCGGATAGAACAGCTTCCTTACCTTGATCAGCTGATGCACCGGCATTGAAATAATGCTTATTTTGAACCACTTTTTTTATACTCTGCGCCCCATCTATCAATCCTGCCCATCAAATGCTGTTAATCAACCTTGTGATAAGCTTGAATTAATTGTAAAACACGCGCTTCATCATAGCCGTGAATCTCTTTCACATCGAGTTTACGCATAAAATCAATCGCATCTTGGGTAATTACCTGCCCCGGCACTAAGATCGGGAACCCCGGCGGATAAGGGATGACCATCTTCGCGGAAATCATCTCAGGTCCATTGATCAGGCGCTGATCACACTCCTCGCTACAAAGCTTAATATAATCACACTGCTCGGCATCCCAACTCGCGAAAAAGGCGGTACGAATATCTCCCTCGACAGCAACAGCGCCGGCGACATCTTTCCGATATTGCGAGGCGAAATGGCTAAAGTTAGGTAGATCAGGCACATCTTCCATTAAACTTGCCACTTTCTCCTCAAAGAGCGCCACAAAATCAGGGCCGGAATGCCGTATCTGCTCCTCAATCTCAAGCGAGATCGTTAAGAGTACATTAATGAGATGCGCCACATCACTCCGAGTATTATTGATATTTGATTGAATCAAAATCGAATTTCGAGAAGTTTTATTCACCTGAATATTAAAGCGATCGGCTAAGAGATTCTTAAATTCCGTCCCATTTAAGCCTGCGCGACCACATACTAAAGTCATTCTTGTGGGATCTAAGAAGAATTCATCCTCAGCAATACTTTGCGCTAAACTGTGCCAATTATCTTTCGTGGCAAAATAATCCTCATAACCTGTGCTCCTAAGCGTTGGCGGAATCATCTCTGCCGGCGTTAAGATTGAGAAATATTTAGCAATCACAGGATGATTGGCAATTTGGGTCCGAATATCTAAGGCGATCTGTAACGCATTAGATACCAAGCGATACCCTTCAAGCTCCATCTGCCGGCGGGCAAGATCGAGTGTTGCTATAATCTGCTGATTCGGGCTTGTGGTTGCGTGGGTAAAAATCGCTTCTTTCAATTGCGGTTCAATAGCATAAAATTGCACATCTTTTACCAATATCATCGATGCTTGTCGCAGTGCCGAGAGCGATTTATGTGTTGAGTTTGTTTGATAAACTCGAATTTTAACCTGCTTTGGATTAGGAATTAGTCGGGTATTGAGCAATACTTCCTCATTAGGATTCTCCCCTAATTGCAACTGCTGTGCTTGATAGCTCTCTTCTGCTTCCGCTGTTTGTAGCCAATATTCGATATCTTCTGCCGCGCCCATCGCCGTACGAGGCCGTAAAAATGGGGACCAATGCGCAAATCCAAACCACGCTTCATCCCAAAGGAAAACCAAATCAGGCTTAATCGCTAAACACTCTTCCATCACTCGGCGCGTATTATAGACGTGACCATCAAAAGTACAGTTAGTTAAATCGACCGCCTTGACTCGATCTAACTTCCCTTCTCGTTTGAGGTTTAAGAGCGCCCGTTTAATCTCAATTAGCGGAACTGCCCCATACATCGAGTATTCCCTCATTGGGTACGCTTCCACATAATAGGGTTTCAATCCGCCTAACACCATCGCATAGTGGTGAGATTTATGGCAATTTCGATCCACTACAATAATATCGCCGGGCTTCGCTATCGCCATTAGCACAATCTTATTAGAGGTACTTGTACCATTTGTGACAAAGTAGCAATGATCGGCACCAAAGGCTCGCGCCGCTTTCTCTTGGGCAATCTTAATATTACCGGTAGGTTCTAAGAGACTATCTAACCCGCCTGTTGTCGCCGAGGATTCCGCTAAGAAGAGATTTTTACCATAAAATTCTCCCATATCGCTAATCCAATCGGAATTAAAGATCGACTTCCCTCGGGCAATGGGTAATGCATGGAAAGTACTAATCGGCCGCTTGGTATACTCTTTGAGATTGTCAAAGAAAGGCGTTTGATAACGATCACGAATGCCCTCCAAAATCGAAAGATGCAGATCTAACACATCTTCAGAAGCATAGATAATTCGGCGAATCTGCTGTGCTCTCTCATCGCTTGATACTTCCTCTGAATAGCGATCAGAAACGAGATAGAGATCTAACTCAGGGCGATAATGGCTCAAGGTATCTACTAATTGCAAGGCTAAATGCGCTTCATCCGTTTGATCTACTTGCCCATCTAAATGGGTCAAGGCCGGCAATAAAAAAGGAACCGGATGCTTAGCTTCATAATCAATATTATCGTAGATAATCACGCTATTGATATTGCCATTGAGAATCACCGCAGAATAGGCATCTTGATAGCTCTCTACGTAGACAATTTCATAGATAAAATCATCTTCATTTCGGCGTTGCTCCATAAAATCTTCGAGTAACGATTCTGCATAGCGATGTTGATTACTCGCCACGACTAAAACTTCAAAGTAAGGGCGATTATGATGCCCCTGCTTTTTACGCTCCCGCTCCTCTGAATGAAGCTGAAACTCATTGGGCGTGTAATCTTCTGATTTATAATCCCGCGTTAAAATCGCCAAAGAGACTTCAGAGATCAAGGTTTCCGCTAATTCACTATCATCTTCCTCAATCGCTTCTTCGATTTGCGCAAGCAGTTTCGCGCCGGGGAAAGCATAAAATGTCTCAAGATTGGCTAATTTGGCAAACTCCCGTAACACAGCTTCATTAGTAATGGTTTGATGTTGCCATTGCTGTACTGTTTCCAATAGTTGTCGCCAAAGATCTGGGCGAATCATCCCTACGGCAAAAGCCGAATCTTCAGGTTCTATACGAGATGCTTGAGGTTGCTGTTCCATCTATTTTCCTTTTCCTCTGATACCTAATCGGAGATTAGGTCTATCAATCGTTACGGTAAAATGTGATTTATAGTAATGTCGGTTCAAAATAAGCTTATTTAAATACCGGCGAATCGGCTGTAATAAGTTAGGAAGCCATTCTATCCGGCATATTGCAAGTGTTGTTTAAAATCAGTTTCCTTAAACCAAATTTACTATAAAATTAATCCATTAAGCACACTATTATAACACCCTTATTTCAGAGAACAGGGGTTTGATCTGACTATTATAAATCGCTCTGATACCGATCACGATTCCTGCCTTTGATCAGCCTTATGACATCACTCATTACATAAAAAGAGCACCCTAAGGTGCCCTTAAACTTCTCGACTTATAGTAATATCGGTTCAAAATAAGTTGATTCAAACGCCGGCGCATCAGCTGATCTAGGCGAGGAAGCTATTCTATCCGGCATTTTGCAAGTGTTGTTGAATACGGTTTGATATTCTTTTAAAGCGCCACTAGCGACATAAAAAACATTTTTCTTATTTTCTTAAACCAAATTGACTATAAAATCATCGATCAACACTCATTCAGATAAAATCATTGCGCTTGGCAAGAGGCATCGCCGGTACGATGATTAATCGCACCATTTTTAATTAAGAGTTGTTGCATCTCTTGATGACCATTTTGACATGCATAGCTTAATGCACTCTGATTATAAGAGGGCCGCGCGGGGTTTGTTTCACTAGTCACTTTATTGAGATCAGCCCCTTGATCGATGAGATATTGCACCACATCTAACCGGTTATTGCTCGCCGCCACCATCACTAATGATTCACCATCATCTTCATAAGAGGTATCATTAATATCATATTGATCTTTCAATGCTTCGTGTAGCTTTTTCACGATATTGACATTTTTCCCTAATACCGCTGATTTAAGCGTATGGTAGACATCGCCTTTATCGGTCGCCCAAAGATTCGCATCATTCGCTAATAGGAAATCCACCATATCTTCATAACCAATAAATGCGGCCCAACCAAGTGCCGTTTGATCAAGGCTTCCCACATCTTTCGCCTCAATATCTTGCCCATTGGCAACCATTGCCTTCACTGTTTCAAGATCGCCCTGCTTCACCGCATCAAACCACTTCGCATCAGGCCCTGTTGATGGCGTTGTATAGAATACGCGATGTTTTAATTTCGTATCGCTCGCAATATCTTGCATCTCTTCTAAAGTATAGCGAAAACTCCCCGCTTGCGCTTCAAGTGCCGTCGGTGCCACTTCAATAACTTCTACTGCTGTCGTTACTTCCTGCGCATTAGCCGTTAACATTAACGACATTAATGTAGTCGCTACAATACTCTTTATTCCTAGTTTTTTCATAATGAGCCTTCCTAATCTAATGTAGTTTTAATCTACCACTATATAAAGTGGCGGAATTCAATTGGGTGATTCAATATTTTAATGAAATTACTTTTTATAACAAAAAAGTTAAATAAGTTAACAGCATAGCATATGCATTCTCAACTCGCATGTCTTCGAGGGAAAATCTCTTATTCCCGACAGGAAAAAGATTATTTTCTATCTATAAAATAAGTAAGAGCTGATCCCCTCATACCGAAAAATATTTTAATTTACCTTTGATTGACAAAGGTCAATATTTCTCTTGTTAATGTATGCATACAAAATTTTAATTATTTTAATTGCAACAAATGGAGAATAATGAATTATGAATCAATATATTCCAAACGATCCTTCCCGCCGGAAATTTTTGATGAGTGGCTGTGCAGTTTCTGCATTAATGTTAATAAGCCCTCTATCCTTCGCCCAAAATCTTGTCCATCAAGAGGCAGATCTCAAGCTCGCTAACTTCCTCACTAATAAACAACTCGATCCTCAATTGGTCGCTCGAGCCTTTGATGCTCTCTCAAAAGTCAGCAGTACTTTCAAAACAGATGCGGCAGAGCTTTCAGCTTATATTCAAGATAAAGGTTTTTCTAGTATCGATACTTTAAAAAATGACCCGCTATTTAAGCAGCGTTATGTAAACACTGCAAGAGATATTATCTCAACTTTCTATTTAGGATATGCCGGCACCCCTATTCAACAACGGGCCCATGATGGTGTCGAGTTCGTCACTTATACCGAAATTGAAACCTATAAGCTAACGCAGAAGTATACCCCCATTCCCGGCTACTCCCATTGGACGACCAATTATTGGGCAACATTGCCTAAAGCTTAAGTAATCTCAATAGAGGATAGAAACAATGAGTACAAAAATATATGATGCTGATGTGATCGTCATCGGTTCCGGAGCAGTGGGATCAAATGTGGCGAATGAACTCGCAATGAAAGGAAAATCGGTTATTTTACTAGAAGCAGGCCCGAGTATTCCTCGCTGGAAGCTGCTTGAAAACTTTAAAAACTCTGGTCGCCACTATGATCGTAACAACGCTTATCCCAATAATCCTTGGGCACCTACGAGTAATCAAGAAGGCTATCTTGAGAATATCGGTTCATTTAATATGATGCCGGGCATGCTCAAACTTGTAGGGGGTACAACAGCTCACTGGGGCGGTGCTACATGGCGCTATACACCTAGTGACTTTAAAATCAAAACGCTCTATGGTGTCGGTCGCGATTGGCCAATGACCTATGACGATTTAGAACCTTATTATGTTCGTGCTGAATATGCGATCGGTGTTGCTGGCAATGATATTGAAGATCAATCTGGCGTTAATCCGGGAAAAGCATTCCCACCTCGCTCAAAACCTTATCCAATTGAGCCTGAAGCAGATATCTATATGACCACAAAGATCAAAGAAGCGCTTGAGCCTGCAGGTATTGCTGTGATTCATGAGCCTACTGTGCGAATTCCAAAATCTTACGATGGTCGTCCTGGTTGTCAAGGTAATAACAACTGTGATCAGATCTGCCCGATCGGTACGCTATACAATGGCTCAGTGCATGCAATGCGTTCTGTACGTAATGGCGCACAACTCATTACAGAAGCTGTTGTTCATAAAATTATTGTCGGTAAAGATAACAAAATTGAAGCAATTCAATATCTAAAACCCGATGGTAGTGAACATACCTTAACCGCTAAAGCCTTTGTTATTGCGGCACATAGTTTTGAGTCAGCTAAATTACTGATGATGAATGATGTTGCAAATTCATCAGATATGGTCGGCCGAAACCTCATGGACCACGTCGGTATCTCTATGAATTTCCTCGCAAAAGAACCAATGTGGATGGGGCGTGGACCTGTACAGCAAGCCACTGTTAATCAATGGCGTGAAGGAGATTTTAGATCTCAATACTCTGCGAATAAACATAGTTTTGCGAATAATAACCCTCAGGTAGATATTGCGTCTAAATTAATTGCGCAAGGTTATATGGGAACAGAGCTTGATGAAAAGATCATGGATTGGTCATCTCGTTGGGTCTCTATCTACACATTCTTTGAACAATTACCAGATCCTAAGAATCGAATTATGCCAAATCCAAATTGGAAAGATAGTATTGGTCTACCAGGCATTAAGATCCATTATGACGTGGATAGTTATGTACAGCGTGGTGCTGAAGCAGCAAAAGATCAATATCGCTTAATTACGCGCTTAATGGGTGGAGAATCTCTTACGATTAATACCGATTGGGAAAATCATGATCACTTAATGGGAACACTCATTATGGGAGATAATCCGAAAGATTCTGTCACAAATCATGAAGGCCGTACATTTGATCATGACAATCTCTTTATCGCCTCTGTTGGGTTAATTCCTGCAGGAGGGGTTGTTAATCCCACATTAACAGCAATTGCCCTCGGCATTCGTACCGCAGATATCATTGCAAGGGAGGTATAAACGATGAAAATTTCAAAACTGACACAACTGATAACCGGTACCGCTCTCATTGGCTTATCAACACTGAGTCTCTCTTTTGCTCAAGCCAATAATGGGCTTGATTCTGCGCTCATCAAAAAAGGGGAACAGATCTCTATCGCCGGTGACTGCGTCGCTTGCCATACAACATCTCCCGATAAGCCCTATGCTGGCGGTCTTGTTTTTGCAATGCCAATGGGTGAAATTATCTCTACCAATATCACACCATCCAAAGAATTTGGGATTGGTAATTGGTCATTAGAGGAATTTGCTAATGCTGTTCGTAAAGGTGTTCGCCCTGATGGTAGTCATCTCTATCCGGCAATGCCCTACACTGCATTTGCAACCGTGACAGATGAAGATATTAAAGCACTTTATACTTACTTTATGCAGCAAGTAGAGCCTATTGAGGAAGCACCGACTCAAGTCACGAAACTTAAGTTTCCATTCAATCTTCCAGGAGCAATGACTGTTTGGAATAGCTTATTTGCCAACAATAAACCTTTTGCACCGGATCCAAATCTTTCAGAAATAGAAAATCGTGGTAAATATCTTGTTGATGGCTTAATGCATTGCTCTACTTGTCATACTCCACGCAATCAGATGTTAGCAGAGGATTACAGCCAATATCTATCAGGTGGAGATGCAGGTGGTTGGCATGCGCCTAATATTACCTCTGATAAAATCTCAGGAATTGGTAGCTGGAGTTTTGATGAACTCTTTACTTATCTCAAAACAGGGAAAGCTGAGGGGAAATCATCGGCGGCCGGCCCTATGGCAGAAGCCATTGATAAGAGTTTCTCTCTTATGACTGATAGCGACCTAGAGGCAGTTGTGGCCTATTTACAAAAAACACCTGCGATCTCAAATAAAGCACAACAAGCTCCGGCATATAGCTTTAAGGGAGAGAAAGTTATTTGGACGGATTATGAGAACTATCCTTCAACGGACAATCAATCAGAGGCTAATAGAGATCACTCCACCTTAGACGGTGCAATTCTCTATAACCAAGCGTGTTCAAGCTGCCATGGCATTAATGGAGAAGGTTCATTAGATCATCATACGCCTGCACTGACACATAACAGTACCGTTGGACGTTCAGACCGTACCAACCTTGTCATGAAAATTATGCAAGGGGTCATGCGCGAAGATGGAAAAACCCATGAAGTGACAACACTCATGCCAGCATTTGCAGAGGAATATACAGAAATCTATTCATGGCTCAATAATGCCCAAATTGCCTCTGTTGCAAATTACGTGACAGAAAAATTTGGGGATGGGAAAGCAACCCTCTCTGAAAATGATGTGGTTGTGATCGCTCAAGGTGGTGAGTCACCATTCTTAATTCGATACGCTTCATTATTAGCCATTGCTGGTTTTATTGTAGCGGCACTAGTGATTTTGTATATTTTAAAGCTAATATTTTTTAGAAAAAAATAAGACGCGCTAAATGACGACTAGTTTAAAAAACTATATCAAAATCTAGATCACATCAATAATCCTCTTAGTAGCTTCTCTATTAAGGGGATTTTTTAATCCTGATGGAATAAATTCTATAGTAAATTGGATTTAAGAAAAAAGGTTTTTAAGCAGTTAGTATGGGATTTTAACGAGAAGATAAAATCCTTACTCAACAACACTTGCAAGATGCCGTATAGAACAGCTTCCTTGCCTCGATCAGCCGATGCGCCGGCATTTCAATAAGCTTACTTTGAACCGATCTGCCTATACAATGAATCCTGAACTAAACTCGCAAATAAGAAACGATCCTGACCCCTACACCTAGCGTAGATCCCTCACCTTATCACGGCTTTGTGTAATGCATCATGATCTCCTCATAAACCCTCAACGCCTCTGCTTCATCACGTGCGCCATAGACAATTCCTCGACCATCTGCGAAGAGGATAATTCGATGTTGGGCTAGATGAATATTGAGAAAGTAAGCATTGTATTGATAACTGACCTTATCGCTATCGAGGGCAACTTTTAGCATCTCAAGATCAAGAGGATTCTCTTCCCTAATCATCACCGTTCCCTCGCCACAGAGCTTTTGTACTTTACGCTTAGGGCGATTGAGTGCAGGATAAGTGGGATGATCGCCACAGGTTGGGCAATTGGGCTTTTTAAGGGACTCAATGGCGATATTTTGTTGATGAAAAGGCCATAGTTCAATCGTTAAAAGAGTGTTCCTCAATGCTAAAGGGTCGATCAACAACTTCATCGCTTCCGTTGTTTGAATCCCGGAAATTATCTGTAAAATCGATTGAATGACACCGACAGAACTACAACTATCTTGCGTATCTAATGGTAGATAATCCGATAAACAGCGAAGGCAAGGACGATTCTCTTCAGGGCTATTGTGCGCTGGAATATTAAAGTTATAGCTCATGCCATAGCTCTCTAAAGCAGAACCAAAAATCCAAGGTATATCTAACTTATAACAGGCATCATTAATCAAAAGCCTTAGTGAGAGATGATCCGTTCCATCTAGCAGCAGATCGTGGCCAGCGATTAATCTTTCAATATTATCACTAGCCACATCCATTAAATGCGTTGTAATCTCAACTTCAGGATTAATACTCTGAAGATGATGTTTAAGGGCAATCACTTTCGGCAGGGCTTGCTTAGCATCTGCTTCGGTAAAGAGCGTTTGGCGCTGTAGATTGGAATACTCTACAAAATCTCGATCAATCAAGGTTAAATGACCAAAGCCGGCGCGCGTTAAAGTTTCCGCGTGCTGCGTTCCTAATGCACCACAACCGATAATCACCACTTTCGCTTGCCGAAAGCGCATCAAACCCGATTCACCAATACGATGAAATCGCATCAACCGGCTATATCGCACCTCTTCTACTTCTGTCAAAACAGAATGCTGATCCACTTTATCCACCAACGCACCTCTTCAAAAATGAATTTCTAGCTTGTAAGCAAGCCCGTTAAAGGGCTACTCGCTGTGGCCGTTAATTTTGCCGGCATTCGTTTCGCTTCATAACCTAACCGCCCGGCTTCTACTGCAAGTTTCATTGCCCGGCTCATCTTAATAGGATCTTCGCTATAAGCTACTGCACTATTCATCAAAACACCATCAGCCCCCAATTCCATTGCAAAAGCCACATCTTTCGGGCTGCCTAAGCCGGCATCGACAATCACAGGAACCGTTGCTTGCTCAATAATATGGTGTAAATTGACCGGATTAATAATCCCAAGTCCGCTACCAATAGGAGATGCGCCCGGCATAATGGCGTGACAACCCATCTCTTGCAATTTGCGCGCTAATACCACGTCATCCGAGGTATAGACTAAAACGGTCATTCCCTCATTAAGTAGAATTTCTGTGGCTTTCAAGGTTTCTATAGGATCGGGCAGTAAGGTTTTCTGACAACCAATCACTTCCACCTTGATCATATCGCATAGCCCTGACGCGTGAGCAAGCTTTGCGGTACGTACGGCTTCTTCTGCGGTATAAGCGCCGGCGGTATTGGGCAATAATTTATAACGGCTTAAATCGAGCGCTTCTAATAGATCGGGCTGATTCTCATCGAAGATATTCATACGCCGAACAGCAAAGGTCAAAACTTCTGTTTCACTCGCTTCCACAGCCCCTTTCTGCTCCTCAAAGTTGCGATATTTCCCTGTGCCTAAAAAGAGCCGAGAGTTAAATTCAAAGTTTCCTATTTTTAAAGTCATCTTAACCACCTCCTACAAAATGGACTATTTCAAAACAATCATCGGCAGAAACTGTTTCTACCTTGTAATTCTCCGGGGAAATGACTGTCCTGTTTTTCTCAATAATAAAAAATCGCCGATGTGAAAGATTGAGCTTCTCAATCAGATCCGCCACCGATTTCACTTCCGCTGTAACCTGCATCGACTCACCATTCACTTGAATCGTGATCTTATTCATATCCTCGGCAATTGCATTTTTAGGTATCATCGTTACCGCTCCTTTTCTCTCTCTTTTCTCTCTCTTTTCTCTCTATTCTTTCTTCATCAAAATCTGCTGAAATTGTGTGGCTTGTCGAATGGCTTGATCGGTATCTAAGCGGTAATCTCTCAAGGGAAATAGAGTCGACATCAAGGCGATGCCATCGACAAAGGGGAATAGGCTTTCAACATTGCCAAGATTGATGCCGCCAATAGCAATTAGTTTGCCGGCAGAGGCATTATTCCCTCCATTGAGGCGACATTCTGCATTGATGGCTTCATAGGCTAACCGCAGATAATCAACACCTAATGGTGCATACTCTTTCGCTTCTGTGGGAAAAATGTGCCCTAAATAACCATAGTCATAATGGGAAAGTTGCTTCTCCACGGCATTGACAGAATGAAACGATCTCCCCCATTGCAAAGTGGGAAAAGTGGCTTCTAATCGGCTTAAAGGTAAGCTCTGCTCAGTTAGATGAACTTTCTGAATGCCAAAGGTCAGCGCAATATCTGCTCGATCATTGATAATGAGCTTATCCGCAGGAATATCTGCCTGTAATAGCCGTTCAATCAATAGCGCAAGCGCTTTAGGGGAGCGAGATTTTTCCCGTAGTTGAATCGCATCCACATACGGCAAAAGCGCACCAATATGCGCCACCAATGCTTGATCAGCAATCGTGGGGATATCTCGTGTGACTGCGTGTAGCTGTAAGGACTGTAACATCTTCTCTCCGTTGCGGAGATAAGATCATAATCGACCTGCAGAGGGATTCTGCCGATCCATTATTCGCCACTTTCCTCCGCTAGTATTAACTAGATCAGGTTCTAAGAGTCCCGAAGTACCACTTCGATCTCAGCTGTTCATAACAGCACCTCTAGGGGAATATTGTCTGCGCTATGGCACTGATAAAAAGGTGTATCCTCTACCTATCAGCGTACAATGCGCAATTTGTAATTCTGTTTGTAATACGATCAATATCGCGTTGAATCATCGAGTATAGAAGATCTTCTGACAATGGGCAACTCTCTTTTCTAAAGAGAGAGTCAATAAAAAAGCGACACCCCTTTCAGAATATCGCTGCATTAAATTATTGAGCTGTACTGCTATATCATCGGTACTCATCCTACCGATCGATAGATTTTCTCTTAACTACCGAGCAGTAACATCAGGTAAGCGAAGAAGATCACTAAGTGCGCAACCCCATCGACCTGATTGGTCCGTCCGCTGTCAAATGTTGCTTGGCACAGTACAAACAAACCACTCACGAGAATCACATCTGTAACTGGCAAGCCTAGAATAATTTGGCTACCCGTAAAGAGCGAGATAATCGCAACTGCCGGAACGGTCAATGAGATTGTTGCAAGCACCGAACCGAAATACATATTGATCGCTCGTTGCAGGTTGTTATTCAATACCGCCCGAATAGCACCTAATCCCTCCGGTGCGAAGATCAAAATCGCGACGATCAAACCCGTTAACGCTTTAGGCGCATTGAGGTTTGCAAGTAGAGACTCAAGTGGCGCTGAATCCACTTTTGTAACCGCAACAACCGACACTAAATGAACAATCAACCAGATACCGTGCCAAGTATTTGAGTACGGTGAAGGCATCCCTTTATGATTCTCATCTTGGTCTTCATCATCATAGATAAAGAGGCTTTGATGTGTTTTCGTTTGAATTACTAAGAATACGGCATAAAGCACAGCAGATAACAGTGCCACAAAGATCAGTTGACCATTACTATAACTTCCGCCCTCTAAGAAGCTTGGAAGAATGAGCACCACTAAAACAAGTGGAATAATCGCCGTAGTATATTGGGTAACACCGGCAAGATTAACGTGTTGTGTTTTAAACTTTTTACCGCCAATCAGTAGTGAAATTCCCACAAATCCACTGATCACCAGCATAATCAATGAGTAGAGCGTATCACGCATCAAGGTGGCATAAGGATCGATTCCATCAGGACCGGGCCCTGGACTTGATGACATAACAACAGTAATTAAGCTCACTTCCAGAATAACCACAGAAAGGCTTAAAATCAGAGAGCCGTAAGGTTCTCCAAGACGGTGGGCAAAGACGTCTGCGTGACGCACCACACTAAATGCACTATAGAGAATTGCGATCAAGGAGATAATGTTGATCACAAAGAGAAATGCTGTAGATTGGGTTGAACCAAAGAAAAGATCAAAACAGATGACGGCTATAGCTAATATAACCGCATACTCCTTATGTCGAGTTCCTTTATATTTTTGACCATCAATTAATCCCATTAATATCTCCTTATCTGTTAAGTGGTATATAAACTATCGCAGGCAACGCGCCCTTGACAGATGAAGATCTCCTAGTTGACCAACGTCAATATCTGACGATAATTATTAATTATCAACTTGGCGTTTTATTTTACTTTTTTTATCGCTAAATTGCTATTTTTTATACATTTTTTGACAATAAAGCGCTCTATTCTACACATATTGACATTCAACACACGAACAATAACCGTTCCCACGATTAATCAAAGGGATCAAATATCATTGGTAAAGTAGAATAAGCACCCCCCAACAGCCCCTAAATAATAAAATAACTTATTGAATAGTATAGCCTTATCACTTATTCAAATAAGCCTTTCTTACTTAAATCATCAGTGGTGCAATCAAAATTACATCCGTTATTCATTTGTCACTTGCGCCTCTTCTTTTGTACCGCAAGTAGGACAGAAATTAAGAAAAGCGTTTTTACGGACATGACAAGTAGGACATCGTTTATAGAGAGTAATACCACAATGTGGACAATAGTCAATTGAGGGATCACGATAATTTATGCCTCTTTCACAAGAGGGACAGAGTGATTTATCAAGCCGTTGTAATACAAAGCTATAATTGAGCATCTTCCGGCGCTCCACATCCGTCGCCGATTCTTCTTGTCGCTGCTTTTCGCGATAACGATTGAGAGTGCGAATCGCATAATAACCGCCTAAGAATGTCAGGATCAAGCCCACACTAAAGCGCACATAACCCCCATAGCTTGGAAGATAGGGCACTAATTCAAAGAAAAAGGCAAAGAGCGCAAAGAAGATAAATCCCCAACTAAAAGGCCAATAGCGACCGTTTCGGCGCTTCACAAAGAGATAGCCGGCAATCACTAAGAGCGGTAAAGTGACTGCTAATCGAATCAGGAAAATCTGTAGAACCTGTCGCCGATCGGCCTGATAATAGCGTTCCCAAGCTTGATCGGTGAGCGTGTTGACCTTTTGCAGTAACGCTTCTCGCTTATTCAAAATAGCTTGCCAATCTTTCTGTGCCGAGAGATTCTCTCGTTCAAGCTCCGCAATTCGATTCCGGCTTGCTTCTAAGGCTTCGGTTCGGGTCATTAACTCAGGATCTCGCTTTGGATCTAAGGTCGCTCCCCGCGTTTTCAGCCAATTTTCAAAGATCTCTTTCTCATTACCATAGGCTAATTGGGCGATCGTTAAAGCCTCTGCCGCCCCATTTTTGACAAGTTCCTGTGCATTCAGTTGCTCCGCTAATTGATTGTTTTGGGCCAATAACTGACTATAATCAGGCTCTTGATAGAAATTCTCAACCTCTAACCGCTCTGTCACTGCCGGCAGATCGCTAATGACACGCTCTCCTATGCCTGTTAAGAAAAAGGCAAATAGAATCGCCACCATCCATAATAGGCGATTTAACCATTTCTCTGTTCTACGCTTTGATCGACTCATCATTCTTCCTTGTCATCTTAAAAATAGTCAATGTATGAAACGCGCTCATCACGCTATTGATCATGAATATATTGAATACATTAAAAAAAGAGATGACCATCTTCAGATCGCCATCTCTTCGTCATCGATTGATGTGATATTGCTGTGATACTTTATTGTAGCAACTCTATGAATTTCCGGTAAAAATTCTCTTATTTAATAAGGTCTTTTCCGAGATTTAATTCGAAAATTCAACCCTAACGCTCAATTCTAACGTTCACTGTATCACTTTACTGCTTCAATTTACTCATCATTAGGGGTTAACCCTTTTAAGAGCCCTTAGAACTTCCGTTCAACTGCATAGTAAGCTAATGTTTTTAAGGCTTCTTTATAAGGGGAATCTGGCAATGGGGCTAATGCTTCTACCGCAAGATCCGCCTGTTTTTCTGCCATTTGGTGCGTATATTCCAGCGATTCTGTACGCGCAACGACTTTTAAAATCGTCTCTAATTTAGAGATATCAGCATTCACAAGCGCATCTTGAATCAGTGTTGCCTCTTCCGGCGTTCCCACACGCATCGCATAAATGAGCGGTAATGTGGGCTTTCCTTCCGCAAGATCATCGCCGGTATTTTTACCCATCTCCGCCGCGCTTGCCGAGTAATCTAAGATATCATCCACTAATTGGAAAGCGGTCCCTAAATACATTCCGTAAGTCGCAAGCGCCGTTTCATAATCATCCCCGCCCGCCTCTCTTGCTAAAATCCCCGCTACAGCGCCGGAAGCTTCAAAGAGCTTAGCCGTTTTGGAATAGATAACATTCATATAATTCTCTTCGGTGGTATCAGGATCGCCGATATTCATCAGCTGCATCACTTCCCCTTCGGCGATAATATTGGTCGCATCCGAAAGAATATTCATAATCGGCATCGATTTAAGGCTGACCATCATCTGAAATGATCGAGTATAGATAAAGTCACCCACTAAAACAGCGGCCTCATTCCCCCAAAGCTCATTGGCAGTCTCCCGTCCACGGCGCATATCAGAGTGATCGACCACATCATCGTGTAGCAAAGTCGCCGTATGGATAAACTCAATCAATGTGGCTGCAGTAATGTGTCCTTCTCCCTCGTAACCCGCAGCTCTTGCCGCTAGTAGCGTGATTAAAGGACGTAGACGTTTGCCCCCTGAAGAGACGATATATTGCCCGACTTGATTAATCAAGACGACATCGGAATGAAGCGCACTTAAAATCTTCTGATTAACCGCGGAAAAATCATCTTTTGCAAGCGCTTGAACTGCTTCTATTGACATTGTGTAGATACCTTACATTCTCAAAATAAGAAATTTCAATCAGTTTTAATGAGTTACAATTTAACCAAAACTTCCCTCATTATAAATGAATTTGTGATAAATGGGGGTTCTTTTATGGGACTTCTTTTATGGCAACCATCCAACAGTGCCCCTTATAATCACTCATTATTGCGCAAAAGTATTACAAGCGTTAAGATCGCCACTATTAAAACCGCGCATAAACCATTGTTGTCGTTGTTGCGATGTACCGTGGGTAAAGCTATCGGGCACCACTACGCCTCGTGATTCTTTCTGCAGGCGATCATCCCCGATTGCAGCGGCTGTTCTCATCGCCTTTTCCACATCACCTGCCTCTAAGAGATTTTGATGTTGCACTGATCTACCCCAAATACCGGCAAAACAATCTGCTTGTAACTCTAATTGCACCGAAAGACGATTCGCCTCGGCTTTACTCTTAGCCCTTGATTGTAACTCTCGAACCTTTGTTGAGATCCCGAGCAAATTCTGCACGTGATGACCGATCTCGTGGGCAATGACATAACCTTGGGCAAAATCACCGCCACCGCCTAAATTGCGTTTCATATCATTATAGAAACTCAGATCCAAATAGACCTTCTCATCGGCAGGACAGTAGAAAGGCCCCATTGCCGCCTGCCCATAACCACAGGCTGTTCCAGTACTCCCGTTATAAATCACTAATGTGGGCTCTCGATATTGCATGCCTTGTACACTAAACTGAGTACGCCAGAGATCTTCTGTTTTCGCTAAGGCAACCGCCGTAAAATCTGCCATTTCCTGCTCTTCTGCCGTGGGGGTATAAGGCTGCCCATCAGTCGTTTGACCTGTCAATGCCATCTGTCCATTTAATAATGGGGTCAAATCAAAACCAAAATATCCTGCAGCTAAAACTACGACAAATAGTGCTATTCCGGCTTTGCCTTTCAATGGAAGAGGCATTCCACCCCCACTAGCACGACCGCTTGACTTACCACGACGATCTTCGATATTTTGACTGCGACGCTCATTTTCCCAACGCATAATAGCTATTTCCTATGATGATCTATGATTGATTACTATTACTCATTTCATATTAGAGCAATTCAGCAATATTCACGTGTTATGTAACGTTTTATCCATAAATATATGGACGTTAATAAAGCATTAATTAAATCGCTATTATGCCGTTTTTTGCAACAATAAAAAAGAGATCG
Organism: Ignatzschineria larvae DSM 13226; assembly: GCF_038500265.1. NCBI lineage: Bacteria > Pseudomonadati > Pseudomonadota > Gammaproteobacteria > Cardiobacteriales > Ignatzschineriaceae > Ignatzschineria > Ignatzschineria larvae. Next base: position 2,059,367 of record NZ_CP150637.1, read on the forward strand.
AAGCAGATCTCTTTCATAATTTATAGCAAATTATGTGAATTATAGTTATTTAGCATTAAAACGCTCTAAAATTTCAATGATATTAGTATAACCTCTATTTTTAGCATGCGTTAAGGCCGTTACCCCTTTATTGTCGGGGATATTGGGATCTGCACCGCCCTCAAGAAGCGTTTCAATAATGCCGGCATAAAGATCGGAACCATTACCTAAAATCACAGCTTCTAACAGCGCCGTCCAACCTAAATTATTCACATGATTGGGGTCAACACCGGCTTTCAGAAGAATTTTAACCGTTTCAGGATGCCCCTTTTCTGCTGCGGGAATAATGGTATTCCCGCCATAACGATTGGTATCTTTTAAATTAGCACCATGCGCTAATGTCAATAGTAAGATTTCATTGTAACCTTGGGCTCCGGCTAAAAGATAAGGCGTATCTTGAATCGCATCTTTAGCATTCACATCCGCTCCGGCTTCAATTAAGATTTTAGCAATCTCGGGATTATTCTTTTGAGTGGCAATCATCAACGGCGTACGCGCTTGAAAATCTTTTGCCTCTAAAGTATCCCCCTCTGATACCAATTGAGCAACGGTTGCCACATCATTATCAAGCACTGCCTGATGAAGATTACTCTCACCCTTAGCATAACCTGCCATCTGTCCTACCACCAAAACAATACCTCCTAATAGCAACCATTTCGTCATTAACTGTTTGACTCTATTCATAATTCCCTCTCTTGGTTTTAATTTTAGACTAATAACAAAATATCACACATTAGAAGGTGACAAGAATATTCTTACTCAAGAATCGGACAATCTAGTAATATCGGTTCAAAATAAGCTTGTTTAAATACCAGCGTATTGATTGTAAAAAGCAAGGATGCAATTCTATCCGGCATCTTGCACGTGTTATTTAGTCAAGTTTTATGTTCTTTTTAAATCCCATGCTAGCAGCTTAAAACTCTTTTTCTCAAACCAAAAAACACCGCTAAAATCCCTTCTAGCGGTGCTTCTATCTGTACGTATTATTACAAATTATGACCAATCAATACTGTTTATATTAACCGACTAATGTTTTCATATAGAGCTCTAAAAATGCGTCATTATTCACATCGACACAGATATGTTGAAGCGGTTTATTACTCCACTCATCTACGGGGAAAACGCGAGGATTTCCTTTAAACATAGTATGTCCGATGGCAGGACCTTCAGTCACTACGCGGATATTACCCTTTTTAGTGGTAAAAAGACTTGGATCAATGGCATAAGCAACCGCTGAAGCATCATGAACAAAGAAGCCATCTAAATTAACTGATTTTTTATGAAAATCTGCATAATAACGGGAAATTTGATAGATAAAATCACCATATTTTTCTGAAGAATCCCGTAACGTTTCTAAATATTGAGGATCCATAATACTTAATTGTGTTACATCTAACCCCACGACAACCACGGGCCAAGGTGCAGTAAAGACGATATCAGCAGCATGCGGGTCACCTAAGATATTGGCCTCTGCAAATGGTGTTACATTACCTGTATGACCGTGGAAACCAAAAGCACCGCCCATGACAACGATCTCTTTCACTAATGGTATAATAGACGGATCTTTCTGCATTGCTAAGGCTAGATTAGTTAAACGACCAACCGCAATAATCGTGATCTCATGAGGATTTGCTTTCACCTGATCGATAATATAATCATGTGCTGAACGTGGGTCAACTTCCCCAAAATCTTCATCTGGAATCTCAATATTCCCTAATCCATTGTCCCCATGAACCACAACTGTTGGCTCCCCAGGTTCAATCACAAGTGGAATATCCGCTCCTTGTACCACGTCAGCTTTTAACCCAAATTTTTTCTTGATAAATAAGGCATTCCGCGTACCATTCTCGATGGTCGCATTCCCAAATACCGTTGTAATACCGATTAAATCAATCGACTCATGCGCTTCGGCAAAAAGAATCGCCATTGCATCATCAATGCCGGGATCGGTGTCAAAAATCACTTTTTTTCTAATATCTGTCATCGTTATTTTACCTTTAAAATCAATGATATTTATTACTAATAAAGGCTACTATTGTAAAGCCTTCATCAAGGTCAGAGAGTGCAAATTGCACCTTTTAATATCCTTATCATCGCATTATTTGAGCTATTTTCAGGGTAACTGTGTAAAAAAAAGACTAAGACTGTCTCCAATTGTGATGTTTATGAATAATCCTATTCAGCAATCTACTCCCTATTTTCCACAGCATTACTCAAAAATTGCCGGCTATTGATCCTATATTACCTACCTAACTCGTTATTTTATAGACTATTTAATCCATTTCACGAAAAATTCATTGACACTGTGGCAAATAATTTGTATTTTCAATACATATAATTCATATAAAAAAAGTATGTTAAACAATACTACCAAAGTATGTAATGGGAATACCAAGGATGGGGAAGCGTATGCGCCGGCGATAACTGAGCGCTATTGAGTACGTCACGCTGCGATTTCTCATCACACAAGGATTGAGTGGAGAAATCAATGATTGGCTGGGGATTAAGGCGTTTAATACAGGCGGGTATTATTGTCCTGTTAATGACTATTATTGTATTTATTGGGTTGCATCTCATTGGCAACCCAGCGGATATCTTAATCGGTCCCGATACAGATCAACGAGATCGAGAAATGCTGATCTCTCAACTTGGTTTAGATCTCCCTATTTGGCAGCAATATTGGCGATTTTTAGTGAGCGCACTTCACGGAGATCTTGGCAATAGCTTCGTCTATAATCAACCTGCCTTAGAACTCGTATTACAACGACTTCCGGCCACCATTGAGTTGGCTTTTGCTGCCTTGATTATTGCGCTTGTGATCGGGATTCCACTTGGGCTTATTGCCGGACTCTACCCTGAATCGCTCTTCTCGAAGATTGTGATGACCGGCAGCATCTTAGGCTTTTCACTTCCTACATTTTGGATTGGGTTAATGCTCATTATGGCCTTTAGTGTTTCACTCGGCTGGCTTCCTGCGGGCGGTCGGGGAGATACAGTGACTATCTTTGGTTTAGAGTGGTCTTTTTTAACCGGCGATGGTCTCTATCATCTTATTTTACCGGCTTTTAATTTAGCACTCTTCAAGATGTCTCTGGTCATTCGGCTCACGTTTGCCGGCGTGCAAGAGATTGTGCCACAAGATTATATTAAATTTGCCCGGGCAAAAGGCTTATCGCCGGCACGCATTATCCGTGTTCATATTTTTCGGAATCTGCTGATTCCTCTTGTGACCGTTGTGGGATTAGAGCTCGGCGCGACGATTGCCGGTGCTGTAGTGACTGAGAGTATTTTTGCTTGGCCGGGAGCGGGTAAATTGATCTTAGATAGCATCAATCAACTCGATCGCCCTGTGATTTTGGCCTATCTCATTATTATTGTCTGTCTCTTTGTCACGATTAACTTCCTTGTCGATGTCACTTATCGCATTGTTGATCCTCGTGCCCGTAAGGAGACGACAGTATGACCCCACAAAATATTGCCAATCATCCGTCCCCTCAACGAGCGCCATCCTTGTTTCGAGAAAACTTGCAAGCTTTCTTTGCCTCAAAACTCGCACTTGTCGGATTTGTAATGGCGCTGATTCTCTTATTGGCTGCCATTTTAGCGCCTTGGATTACTCCACAAAATCCTTACGATCTATTACAACTCGATATTCTCGACTCCCGCTTACCGCCCGGCAGTGAAAATGGTTTAGGAAGTTACACCTATTGGTTGGGCACCGATGGACAAGGTCGGGATCTCTACTCGGCAATTGTCTATGGACTTCGTATTAGCCTTATTGTCGGCATTGGCTCAGCGATTATCGCGAGTATTTTAGGTACCACAATCGGTATTACTTCTGCCTACTTTGGTGGCCGGATCGATGCAATTTTAATGCGAACCGTAGATTTGATGCTCTCTTTCCCCTCTATTTTAATTGCGATGATGATTCTCGCCTACCTCGGAAAAGGGGTGAGTAATGTCATTTTAACCTTGGTGATCCTTGAATGGGCTTACTACGCTCGAACTGCGCGCGGTCAAGCCTTAATCGAGCGACAAAAAGAGTATGTGGAAGCAGCACAAAATCTTGTGATTCCTAAATACCGCATTATGCTCAAACATATTCTCATCAACTGTTTACCTGCACTCATTGTCATTGGTGCCCTACAAATTGCAAGAGCGATTACCCTTGAGGCAACGATGAGTTTCTTAGGGCTTGGCGTTCCGATTACTGAGCCCTCATTAGGTCTTTTAATTTCAAATGGCTATCAATATCTACTATCAGGACAATATTGGATTAGCCTCTTTCCCGGCATTGCATTGCTCTTAACGATTGTCTCTCTAAACTTAATCGGCGATCGTTGCCGGACACTGTTTAATCCGAGGTTACGCTAATGGATCGATCATTACTCTTAGATGTGCAACATCTCAAAACCGCTTTCCCAAGTAAAGAGGGGGAGCTATTTGCGGTCAATGATGTCAGTTTACAGTTACAACCTGGGGAAATTTTAGGGCTTGTCGGCGAATCAGGTTCAGGGAAGTCGGTGACCGGTTTTTCCTTGATGAATCTCATTGATAAGCCGGGAAAAGTGGTGAATGGGAACGTCTATTTTAAAGGACAAGATCTGCTAACATTACCCGAAAAAGCAATGCGTTCTCTTCGGGGCAATCGAATTGCAATGATCTTTCAAGATCCAATGATGACGCTCAATCCGGTATTACGCATTGATGTGCAGATGATAGAGACATTACAAGCTCACAAAAAGATCAGCTATAAAGCCGCTCGAGCACGCGCCGAAGAGGCCTTAGCCCTAATGGGAGTTCCTAGCCCTAAAGAGCGACTGCAGTCATACCCTTATCAGCTCTCCGGCGGTATGCGTCAGCGGGTTGCCATTGCCATTGCTCTATTACTGCAACCGGATCTGATTATCGCCGATGAGCCGACGACAGCACTCGATGTCACGATACAAGCGCAGATCTTATCGGAAGTACAGAAGCTTGCGCATAATTATGGTACCGCGCTGATTTGGATTACCCACGATCTCTCTGTTGTTGCGGGGTTAGCCGATCGTATTGCCGTAATGTATGCCGGTAAAATTGTAGAATCAGGACGGAGCGAAGCCGTTTTATCGTATCCGCAACATCCTTATACACAAGGCTTAATCAATAGCTTACCGAGCCATAATATTCGGGGCGAACGTTTAACACAGATTAATGGTATGACACCTAATTTAGCCGATCTACCTAGCGGCTGTGCCTTTGCGCCTCGCTGTGAACGCGCCACCGAACAGTGCCATACTCAACCGCACCTTACCCCCATTTCAACTGATACCCACGATATTCCTCATCAGGTTAGTTGTTTCTTCCCGAGTCATTCGATTGAGAATACACCCAGCAAGTCCCCTATCTCATCATCGACCACTTCATCGCCCACAATAGCAAAGGAGCCGACACTATGAACTCTCCATTAGTCCAATTAGAAGGCATCTCTAAATATTTTGGTGCAAAAAAACAGGGCTGGATTGGACACTATTTAACCCACTTAGGTTTACAGAAATCCCCTACCATTACGGCAGCCGTTAATGATGTCAATCTCACAATTCAGAAAGGTGAGGTTGTAGGATTAGTTGGGGAATCAGGTTGCGGCAAATCCACATTAGGTCGAGTTGTCGCTGGGATTCTTCCACCGACGGCCGGCACAATGCGTGTCGAGGGTAAAGCCATTGAAACAATGAATCGGCAAGAGTGGAAAGAGACACAACTGCGCATTCAGATGATCTTTCAAGATCCTTATGCAAGTCTTAATCCTCGGCAACGTGTTGCGAATAGTATCGGGGAAGCACCGCTCATTCATCATTTAGTCTCTACCAAATCTGTCGATCATTATGTCAGTGAACAACTTGAACGCGCCGGCTTAAATGCAAGCTACCGTCAGCGGTTTCCGCACCAATTTAGTGGCGGACAGCGACAAAGAATTGGTATTGCCCGTGCTTTAGCCGTACAACCGGATATGTTGGTCTGCGATGAAGCAGTGGCGGCGCTCGATGTTTCGATTCAAGCACAGATCGTAAATCTCTTTATGGATTTGCGAGATGAATTAGATCTCACTTATCTCTTTATTAGTCACGATTTAGGCGTTGTTGAGCATTTCTCTGATCGTGTGGCGATTATGTATTTAGGCCGTATTGTAGAAACTGCCGCAACTGAAGAAATCTATGCGCATCCTAATCATCCTTATACCCAAGCTTTATTAGCTGAAATCCCACGCATTACCGATCGCAAAAAACAGTTTGTCGCCATTAAGGGTGAGATTCCAAGCCCCCTCAATCCCCCGGCAGGTTGCCATTTCCACCCACGTTGTCCGCTTGCCACAGAGCGGTGCCGAGTAGAAGCGCCCCTATTAAAAGAGGTAAGCCCTCAACATTTTAGTGCGTGTCATCTCAATGATCAGGCGTAGTGCCACAATGCTGAATACCACTCATTTACTCAAATTATTATCAATCGTAGCTAGCGATAAGAACGATAAGAATAAGATAACAACTAGGCAACATCCCCAATAACACCAAAATATAAACACAAACCCCAAGGAGACATTATGAAAAAATTACTGACTATCGCCCTACTTTCAGGGCTACTCGGCACCGGGGCACTAGCGCAGGAGAATCATCTCAAAATCGCTTTTGCCGATAACCTCTCATCACTTGATCCACAGCTCAATAATTTCGCCGGCGATCGCTCTGCCAGTATCTTCTTCTTTGATACTTTAATAGAAGATAAAAATGGCGGCCAACTCTATCCTGCACTTGCTGAAAGCTGGCGCAATATCGATCCCTTAACGTGGGAGATTAAGCTTCGTAGCGATATTCTTTGGAATAATGGTACGCCTGTCACTGCCGAGGATGTGGTCTATTCCATTGAACGTATTCGCAATGTTCCCGGCTCTGTTGCGCCCTTTACCGGCTATGTTCGCACCATTGATACGGTGACGATTCTAGATCCTACAACGCTCGAAATTAAAACGAATGTGCCCAATCCTGACTTACCGCTCAATCTCACTTCCGTCTACATTGTCAATAAAGCGGTTACTGAGCAAGCGAGTAGCGAAGATTTTAACTCGGGGAAAGCGTTAGTGGGTACAGGGGCTTATAAACTGGTGAGCTATACACCGGGGGAAAAAGTCGTAGCTGAGAAGAATCCGCAATATTGGGGAGAAGCACCGGTTTGGGATACGGTAGAATATCTCTATATGCCAAATGCCGCTTCCCGTACGGCTGCACTCCTATCCGGCGGTGTTGATGTAATCGATAAAGTGTCAGTTTCAGATCTTGCCCGCTTACAGAAAGAGTCAAAAGTAGAAGTCTTCCCCTATGATGGTTTACGGGTATTCCTACTGCAACCGAGCTTCAATCCTGCGGTGAATCAATATATTACCGATAATAACGGGAAGCCTCTACCAACCAATCCCCTCCTCGATCAAAGAGTGCGAGAAGCATTATCAATCGCTATTAATCGGGAAGCCATTGCCGATCGTATTTTACAAAATGGCGTAACCGTTGCCAATCAATGGATGCCGAAAGATAGTACAGGTTATAACCCTAATATCGCGCCCATTCCCTTTGATGCAGCAAAGGCAAAAGCCCTCTTAGCGGAAGCGGGTTACCCTGATGGCTTCCAAATTACCATTCACGTGCCGACAGATCGCTATCCTTTAGCGCCGGAAACAGTCCAAGCCGTTGCACAATTTTGGACGCGCATTGGTGTTAAAACACAGGTAGAAGTGGTGCCTTGGGCGGTCTACTCCTCTGCGGCTCGTCAAAATGAGTATGCCGTATCTGTCATTGCTTGGGGAAATGGTACCGGCGAGGCTTCTTATGCAATGGTTAATATTCTCGCAACGGTGAATCCTGAAGCGGGTTTAGGGGCATCTAACTGGGGACACTATAGTAGTGAAAAACTCGATAATAGCCTGAAAGCGGTCACTACTGAATTTGATAGTGCAAAACGAGAAGCCTTAATGCAAGAGGCAGCGGTTACTGTGAGTGAGGAAGTGGGTATTATTCCGCTATTTCATTACAAAAATATCTGGGCAGCAAAAAAAGGATTAATCGTAAAACCCCTTCGTTCAGATCGAACAGTACCGCAAATGGTTACGCCACAAAAGTAATTCATAGCAATCATCCCTAGAAACAATACGGCAAGTATCCCATTGTCGTAAATAGATCACTGTCATCGAATCTCAAAGATTGCAAAATCTTAAACAATTTTAAAATATCTAAAAGGAGCATTCATCCAATGGAACTGACCATTACGCCCACTAAAGCGGCCATTGATACTCCTCGAGAGATTCGAGTCAGTGGTTTACAACCATTTGAAACGATCGAAATATCCACAGAAACACTCCGCGCGGGCATTCCTTGGCGCAGTCACGCACGATTTAAAGCCGATGCAAAAGGCATTGTTGATCTCACTCAACAAGCCCCTTTACCCGATAAAAACCAAGATTATCAAACGATCGATCCTATGGGACTAATCTGGTCTCAAACACCGGATCAGATCGCACAAGAGAACGCGAGAGATACACCAATTTTCTCTCAAGATCTCTTCGAACCTATTGCGACCAAAGTGAGGGTTACTGGGGTACAAGGCACTATAGAGGCAACCTTCTGGCAACAACTTGCAGATCAAGGGATTCGCCGTATTGAAGTACGAGAAAAGGGATTAGTTGGTGTAATATATCAACCGAAAACAGAAGGGCCTCATCCGGCAATAATGATTCTCAATGGTTCTGGTGGCGGAATGAATGAACCACGAGCGGCACTCTATGCAAGTCGAGGATATATCGCCTTTGCCTTAGCCTATTTCAAAGCACCGGGACTATCGGACTATATTTCTAATACAAATTTGGAATATTTTAAAAGTGGCCTTGATTGGCTACGTCAGCGTTATAATCCTCTCGATAATTTTGTGGCACTCAACGGACAATCTCGAGGGGGCGAGCTTGTATTACTATTAGCAAGCCTCTTTCCTGATGATGTTTCCGCTGTAATCGCCTATGTTCCGGGCGCTGTAATTCATTCCGGACAAAATGCGGCCGATCCGAAAATTGGGCGAGAAGCACCTACTTGGTACTATCAAGGGAAAGCGCTCCCCCACCTTTGGGAGAATAATCGCACTGCGAGCTGGGCACCTTTTGATGAAGGCCCTAATCCTCATCGACACGAATGGGCTATCTTAACAGCCCTTGATGACCCGGAAGCGGTTGAACGCGCGATGATTCCTGTGGAGAAGATCCGATCGCCGATTCTCTTAATCTCCGGCACCGATGATGGCGCTTGGCCCTCAAGCCGGTATTGCCAAATGATTATTGAGCGATTGGCACAATATGATTTTCCTTATGCTGTCCACTGGTGCGATACCCCTAATGCCGGACATAGCATTCTCTTCCCTTATCTACCCACAACACAAATCACCCATACACATCCTGTTTCAGGGCGCATTAATAGTAATGGGGGTTGCCCTCAAGCCAATGCCAAGGCAAATGAAGCGAGTTGGCAGGCAGTACAAACCTTTTTAACAGATCTACTCAAGGAATCTCTATGACACAATTGAATCCCACGATACAGATCGGTGCGGACAATCCCGCCGAGCATCAAGCCGAAAATCAGGCGCATCGATTTGATCTCATCGATACGCTATTAAAACTCAATCCTGCAGGAAGCACCTATCGCGCGCGCCATTTTCGAGATAATATCTGTCACAGCACTCAAGCCAGCTATGATGCGCTCTTTAGCAATAAACTACGTCTCCCCCTGCAAACCCGTTGGCTTGTTGCACTCTATGCCGCTCAACTGACACAATCGCACGAATTAACCCGTCATTACCTCAATGAAGCAGAGGATGCAGGTGTTACTGAAGAGGCTTTACAAGCGGTTTTGCAGGATGATCTTGATCTCATTTCTGAGCCTACTTTATACGCTATTTTACACTTCACCCGCACCTTAACCCTCAAGCCAATTGAAGGGGATCAAAGAGCCCTACTTACCCTTGAAAGCGTCGGTGTTGCAACAGAAGATTGTATCGCTTTAGCACAATTAATCGCCTTTCTCTCTTATCAAATTCGGTTAGTTACCGGTCTGAAAGCAATGCAAGCCTTGGAGGATACCCAATGAAAAACCCAATTAGAGCCAATGGCTTTACCAATGAAATGCTCGGCTGGAAAGCTTGGCTCAAAGTCCTTGATCTCAAACAGGCAACGCCGGAACAGATCACTGTTTTAGAAGAAAGTCATCCTAAAGCGAAAACGATGGATTACTACCTACTACTTGCGCATCAACCTGAAATTTTGCATCACCGTTCTCAAACTTATAATGAAATTATGTATGCACCCGAAGGTTTAAGTAGAGCAGAACGAGAACTCGGCGCACTAACAGTCTCTCAGATCAATGGCTGTATCTACTGTGCTTCTGTTCATTCTCAACGTTTTGTAATGGCCTCAAAACGCCCGGAACTCGTGCAACCGATCTTTGAGAATCCAAGAGCTGCCGCAGAAACAGCCCGCGATGCCGCCATTATTGACCTTGCCATTGCCCTAACAGAACAACCTGGCACACTCAATCCGCAATATATCGAAAACCTCAAAACCGCCGGCCTAGATGAACTAGAGATCCTAGATCTCATCCAAGCAGTCTCAATCTTCGGCTGGGCAAATCGCTTAATGCTCAATTTAGGAGAAGCCATTCTTCCTGAGTAGGAACTATTGTAAGAAACAGTAATTGAGATAGAAGAAAGAAGAGAGAAACCCGCGTAAGCGGGTTTTCTGGTTTGGGATAGATAAAAGTAAAAAAACAAAAATATGAATAAATATTATTAAAATTAATATTTATTATTAACCTTAGACACAACCTGTCATATGATGATAGTAATATTTTATTAAGCTATTAACTTTCTTTTATCACAGGAATAATAATTATGTATCCTATACAAACACTGTTGCTCAATAACAAAGAGAATATAAATCAATGGCTAACGACTTACACCCCTAATCATATACCGATTAATTGGAATAATATCGAACATTTTAAGATTCGGGTTCCCTTAATCGGCGCTTTTAGTGCGGGAAAATCTTCTCTTCTTAATCGATTCTTAGATGATTCACTACTGCCCTTAGATATCACCCCCGAATCAGGAATTGCGATCGAAATCTCTTATGCTAATCAGAACCAATTCCGCGCAGTTAATGCGGGCGGTGTTGTACAAATGTTACAAGCAGACGATCTTAAATCTGCAGATCTTGCCAAGAAAATGGTAGAGAAAGATGCGTGGTTAGAAGCTGATTTAAATAAATCGATATTGGCCAATATGCCCCATATTACAATTGTGGATCTGCCAGGATTAGGATCAGGCCAAGATATTCATAGTAAAGCGATTGATGAATATATTGCAAGAAGCCTTGCCTACTGTATTGTTGTAAGCGCTGAAGATGGCGATCTGACCGCTTCTACTCAAGCCTTCCTAACAGAACTTGCTCAATTTAAATTGCCCATCGTTTTAGTGATGACCAAAGCAGATAAACGCGTAGGTAGCGATGCAGAGGCTGTCTTTACTAAAATATCGCAATCCGTTGAACGTGTGATGGGACAAAAACCTTTAGCCGGCATTATTGCCTCTCGCCGAGAAAAAGGAAAATTACAAGAAGAGCTACAACAAGCTTTTTCACTCTTAGAATCTCGAGCAGAATCGGTTTTTATCTCACACGTTGCAAGCAAAGTGAAAGAGCAACTCCTTTCTGTAAGAGCGCAATTAGCAATTCTACTCAATCAAGAAGATTTAACGAGCGAAGAGCTTGAAGCAAAACAAGAAGAGATCAAAAAATCACTCCAACAATTTCGAGATCAAGTAGAACACGAAACAGTCCAACTAGAGAATGCTTGCGCCCAAGCAATCCCCTCTATCTGTAACATCGTGCAACAACGCCTCCTCTCTCAACGCGATAGCTTAGCACGAGCCGCACTAAATCAATCGAGTCTTGAACCCATGATTATGCCTACCGTTCGCCTAGCCATTACTGAAGGAATTCAATCCCAATTCATCCCAAAAGTTGAGCGTTATTTAGCCCGTATTGATGCAAATGTTCCGGCGGATATCTCTGTAAATTCCGATTTTAACGCCTCCGTAGGATTAGATGGCGATAGTAGTTTTCCTTTAGCTCAAATCGGAACAACCCTGCTTCCTGTATTAAGTAAAGTCTTTGTAGCGATTCCTTTTGTCAATATTATCGCCCCTATTCTTGGTGCTATTGCTTCTTGGTTTACTAATAAACAATCCAAAGAAGATGCTCGCCGACAACAATTTGAAGAGGCTTGTAGCCACATTACAGGCAGTGTCATTCCACAGGTAATGAGCCAAGTAAATTCTGTTGTTAGTAGCTATCTCAATGAACAGATTCTGAAAGCGAAAGAGGCAATCTTAGAGAAAGCGACTGAACGAGAGCAGGAGTTGCAACATACGATTAATACGCTTTTAACACAGCTTAAAGAGAGCAAAGAAGAGTTCGAACGCCAACAGGCTACTTACGAATCAGATCTTGCTGAGATTAATCACATTCTAAAAGCCATTTCGGAATAAAAAATAAAGAAGAGCCCCTTTTTTCAATTTTTCATCCTCTTTTATTTCAAGGAATCATCATGGATCAAACAAATTATCAAGAGAAATATCATCTCTATTGTAAAGCAAGCTGTGGTATGCCCTACAATGCCTTACCGCCAATGTACCGAAGAATGCGCCAAATCTTAACAGAGGAGTTACCACAACTTCTCACAGAGCAACCGCCTGCCAATGATTTAGCAATTTATGATAGCTTTCGCCGAGATCTTGAGCTTCTAAAATATTATTGCCATTTCCCCTCGCTCTTTAGCAAAAATATTGTCGCTCTCGGTGGTCGCTTTAGTTCCGGAAAATCGACTTTTATCAATCGATTACTCGGCGATAAACAGCTCTCTGCGGATGTCAATCCTACCACTTCTGTACCCACCTATCTGCTTAAAGGCGAAGAGAATATTATCTATGCACAAAACTTCTTAGAGCGAGTCGTTGCACTGAATGAAACTGAGTTTGCTTCATTAGTCCACGATGAAGATAATGAATTTGGTAGCTCTATTTCACGTCTCTTTACCTCGGTTTATATCGAGCAAGAAAACTTCAAATGGGATAATCTCGCGATTCTTGATACACCGGGATATAGTAAACCCGACAATGAAGAAGAGACGGTGACCGATAAAAATATCGCAAAGTCACAGCTCAATTCAGCTGATTATATCCTTTGGCTCATCTCTGCTGAAGATGGCACAATCACAGAAGAAGATCTACAATTTTTAGCCTCCCTCTACCCTCATATCCCTAAACTCATTCTACTCAATAAAGCCGATAAGAAGAGTGAAGAAGATATTGTTGATATCGTAGCGCTTATTAAACGCACCTTACAACAGCGCAACATTCAATATGAAGATGTCATTCCGGTATCTGCCCGCCCTCGCTCCCCTTTTACAACGGATGTGATTGCTGAAAAACTTGATCAATGGAATGATGAAAGTGGTTATCACCCACTTGCCCTTGATTTTAAAAAGCATTGGCTTGCGATTAATCAATATTATCAAGCGCAATTAACCCAAGCACAAACTCGCGTTTCTGATCTCAATCGAATCGTAATGTTAGCGGATAATGATGAACAAGCAGCAGAGCTTGAAGCCTTAAAAGCGAACTTCTTCCAAAGACAAGAGAATCTCCGTCAATTACAGCTAGAGCTACGAGAAGCCCAAGTAGAATTTTTCCAACAACTCAATCTCCTTGGCGAATCCCTCGGCATTGAACTTAAAGAACCAACAGATCTTGAGGTCATGCAACTCAACCCCTCTCACAACTTTATGGCTGAGTTAAGTGCCGTCTGCAAAAAGCTCAATATTAGACCACAAGATGCCGAAGTCTATCTCCCTAAATTAACGAAAGCGAGTGATTCCATTCCTCTACAGCAACTTATTCGCAAAGATAGCGGGCAATTTATTCCTTTATTGGAATCCCTCTCCATTCAGCAAAAAGATGCAGATATCACGCAATTGACACGCTCTAGTAAATCAAACTTACTGAATAACCTTTTAACGACTTTGAATGTCGCAAATTCATAGGAGTTTATAATGAAAGCTGAAAAAATGATCGCCACTTTAGATCAATTACAAATTACCGAACGTCCTTATCAAAAACATTATTTGGCTGATCTCCCCGAAAGTACCCGTCATCAATATCTACAAATGCTCTATGCTATTGTCTCATTAAATCAACTCAACGAAGCGCAGCAACGAGTATGGCAACTCTTAGTTAACTCTATGGAGACAGAGAGCGCTACCGGTACCGTAGATCAAGTGGTTATTGAGCAATTTGCCAAAACTTGCCGGGAAAAGGATCTTATTTTTGTATTTCTTCTTGATCTCTTTGTCCTACTTCGACTCAATCAAGTCACTCAATCTCAAGCAAAAGTGATTGCGGAATTTTTTGCACTCTTTGAATTGAATACAGATGACTTACAAACAATTACCCACCTATCAGATCGGATCTTAAACCTCACTACGGATGCCGAAGATCTTGTCGCATTCAACTACAACACTATTCGTCATTGGCACGAATTGAGTTATCAAGTCCTGACCGTAGAAGCATTAACCAATGGAATTGAGGGCGGATCGTGGATTGCTACACAAGATTTCGATCTCAATGTAGATATTAAAATCCGAAAAGCTCAAATAGTCTGTCTAGGAAAGGAATTTAAAATTACTTCTCGTGAAGAATCTGAAATGAAGCTACAAGAGAGCTTTTTGACTATTAATTTTGAAAAAATTGGGAATAAGTTATTGGCAGAATCTTGTCATTTCGCCAATAGCTCAATGGAAATAAATCACTATGCGACTATTAACTTTATAAGCTGTACATTTAAACGTACTTTCCCCCTCGACGATGAACATCCTGCCTATTTAAAATTATCCTCTAGAGTTACCATAATAGATCAATGTACTTTCGAATTAGAAAATATCCCTACCATTGATAATAAAAGTGGTTCTTTGACCGTAGAAAACTCCCAATTTATTAAGTGTGGAAATCCTAAAGGCAATGGCGCTATAAATAGTGATGTAATAGCATCCATTAACAACTCAACCTTTAAACAATGCATCGCAAAAAAAGGGAATGCAATTATTCAAATCCACACTATTAATCTCTCCCTATTTTTCAGCCTTAATAACCAAAACTCTAAAGATCCTATTATTACCAACTCCCAATTTATCGATTGCCATAATCAAGAGATTACGTCTGAGCAATGGCAAGAATTAGCAGAAATAAGTCCTGGCCTACGATTTGTTTCTGATAAAGATAAGCACCACGATGATATTACGTTGCTCGATAATTGCCGATTTACCAATAGCGGTCTTAATCTATCTTGTTTTTATCTGCGGTACAGTCACTATAAAACAACCCTCAAAAACTGCCAATTTAAAAATTCTCCAATCATTGCACACAAAGATACACAGCTAACAACCAACAATTGCCAATTCGATAATGCCGGCAAAGAAAATATTATTACTGTAGGTTAAGGGGAGAATAATGAGCAATATTCAACAACAACTGCAAATGCTCCTGCAACAGCAAAAAGCTTTAAATATCGCCGTTAATCAATGTGCCGCTGCAATAGAATCACAAGGAGAAAGTACGAAGGCTGATCTTAATAGCCTCATTAGTGGTGCGATGATCAATGAGATCCCATTACAAGATCACACTATTGCCACAATGCCGGATCATTTTAGAGAGCAATATGTTGCACTCTTGATCCACGCACTCAAAACTGCAACGCCATTACTTTCAGAAGCGCAATATACCTTATTAGGCTTACTGCTACGATCAATGAAGTTACCCCAAAAAAATAGTGCTTATTTTGAAAATAGCCAAGAGATTAATAGCGATTTTCTTCTAAGCTTCAAAAAAGAGAATACATCCGATAGCGCCGCAAGCTTTATGATGGATCTGATGCTCATTGCCCGAATTCCCGGCAACTTCTCAGCACAGAGCCTACAACTCTTTTCACAACTCAGTGAGTTATTGGGATTGACCGCGAAACAACTTCGAGAAATTGATGAGTGGTGCGCTTATCTATTGGGGTTGTCGGACAAAGTTTCTCTAAAAAAAGAAGAGGTAAAAGAAGAGGTA
Organism: Ignatzschineria larvae DSM 13226; assembly: GCF_038500265.1. NCBI lineage: Bacteria > Pseudomonadati > Pseudomonadota > Gammaproteobacteria > Cardiobacteriales > Ignatzschineriaceae > Ignatzschineria > Ignatzschineria larvae. Next base: position 2,075,624 of record NZ_CP150637.1, read on the forward strand.
AAAAAACTATGTACATTCTTGGAAATTATTGAATTGGCATTGGAAGAAGAGTTCGGATTACAAGAAGAGTTTTCTCTACTTGTCACTAAAATTAATACGGGACTTATTATTAATTCAGAAACTCCTCTCATTAAAGTTGATTGCTCCCCACTCATTTTAAATATATTTAAAGATAATCTATATTTTATAGAAAATATAAAACAAAAATGCTATTCCGATAATCTCTTCCTACTTTCTTACCCCGGATATTTTTATTCAAATTTTAAAAAAGGGGATCTCATCAAAGGGGATCTATTAAAAGAACAAAAAAATGAAGCTGTATTAAAAGAAATTTCTAACCTGATGGATGATGTATACAGAGAGGAGAAAGACGATATGCTAAAAGAAATTTCTGACTATCTAAAAAAATCTAAATCAAAAAACATCCTACTTGGCTATTATTACCCCCTCCCTCGATTCGCCCTTTTCTGGTTCTCCTTTATCGATTTTGATGCACTTATTCAAGGACAATAATTATGAGTTCTCTTCAACAACTACAAACACTGCTTCAACAAAAAAAGGCGCTCAATCTTGCCGTTTCTCAATGTATTGATGAGTTAGAGCTAGATGCTTTAGACTCACAAAGCAAGAAAACAGATCTCAATAGCATCATCAGTGGCGCAATGATTAATGAGATCAAATTACAAGACCATACTATTGCCACAATGCCGGAGCATTTTAAAGAGCAATATGTAGCACTTCTCATCCACGCGCTCAAAACTGCAACACCGTTACTTTCAGAAGCGCAATATACATTATTAGGCTTACTGCTACGGTCAATGAAGTTACCGCAAAAAAATAGTGCCTATTTTGAAAGTAGCCAAGAGATCAATAGCGACTTTCTCCTACGTTTTAAAGAAGCAAATATATCTGATAGTGCTGCAAGCTTTATGATGGATCTAATGCTCATTGCCCGAATTCCCGGCAATTTCTCAGCACAGAGCCTGCAACTCTTCTCACAACTCAGTGAGTTATTAGGATTGACTGCGAAACAACTACGAGAAATTGATGAATGGTGCGCTTATCTGTTGGGATTATCTAAAACAATTACGATAGAAAAGATCAATATTCAAGAAGATATCGGATCCGCTAGTCATTCCGATCTTGGAGAAAAAAAAGCAATTATTACTGAAGTAAATACGGGAATGATTAATGGGGAGAAAAAACCTCTTCTCAAATATTCTATAGATACTAGCTCAAAATGGTATGAACCTTTTTCTTGGGGGAGAGAGAGTAATAAGAGTAATTCTGAGACTCTAAAGAAATATACAATTCAATCACCGGCACCTCTAGGGTATTTTGTTACAACCAAAGTAGTTGGGGAAGAAATCGAGTTCACAAAAAAATCTAGTAGCAGCAGTAGCAGTAGTAGTGGAAGAACGACTAACTCATGGATCTCTACTATGTCTAGTTCGGATGTTCCCGAGCATATTAGAAAAGCCTTACATCGCGGAGTCAGCGCTTCTAATGACCAGTCCTCTGAGGAAAATATCTTATTAGGCCACTACTATCCTCTCCCTCACTTCGCCCTTTTCTGGCTCTCCTTTATCGATTTTGATGCACTTATTCAAGGACAATAATTATGGAACAAGCGATTCAAGCAATGACTCAAGAGCAATCTCGTTTACAGGGAATCCTTGAGGATTATCAACAAAAGTTACCGGAATCAGATCTCCTATCGCCGGCGATTTCTAGTTTAAAAGAGATTCAGAAAGATTTTAAAGAGCGTTTTAAACAAGCACAAGATGCGGGGCGTAACCTCAATATTGCGATTATGGGGCAAGTCAAAGCAGGAAAATCTAGCTTTTTAAATGCCCTACTCTTCAATGGTAAAAATATTCTTCCTGAAGCAGCAACCCCCAAAACAGCCAACCTTACCCGTATCTCTTATGCTGAAAAACCTAGTTTAACGGTTGAATATTACAGTAATGAGGAGTGGGAGAGCATTCAAGAAACCGCTCAAAGTGGTGGCAATGACTCTGCAACTAAAGCAGCGCGAGAACTCGTTAAGCTCATTGAAGAACACAATATCGATATCCCGGCGGTTTTACAAAAGCAAAAAGAAGTCATTCCTGCGGAAAATATTGATGAATTGATGGGCGTTCTTAATGAATATACCGGCAATAATGGAGCTTATACTGCACTTGTAAAGATGACGCACCTGCATCTGCCTTTAGAAGAATTGCAAGGATTTGATATTGTCGATACACCGGGAATGAATGACCCTGTTATTAGTCGAACTATTCGCACACAAGAAGAGATGTCCCGCTCTGATGTAGTCTTCTTCCTCTCTCGCTGTAGTCAATTCCTCGATGTATCTGATATGGCACTGCTCTCTGAACAACTGCCTAGTAAAGGTGTCAAACGGTTAATCCTCGTGGGCGCACAATTTGACTCCACTATTCTAGATGATGGCTATGATCGTAAAAGCTTACAAGAAACGGAAGAACGTATTTTCCAAAGGCTTTCACAACGCGCAGCAAAAGAGATGGAAACGCTCGCTTCTCGCATTGAAGAGAGAGATCCTGAAAAAGCGACATTAATTCGTAGTCTAAAAACACCGATTCTAGTAAGTACCTATGCTTACAATTTTGCGAATTTCCCGGAAGCTCAATGGCAACAACACGCAGGAATGAAGCACGTTTATGATGAATTGGTAGCCTTAGGAGAAGATGAATGGGATGATTATGTTTGGCAATCTGAAGATTGGCAACGTATTGCCAATTTTACCCCCTTACAAGCAGCCTATCAGCAAGCACGTCAAGATAAAGTTGCGATTATTCAAGCACAAATCGATTCCCTACTACCGGCAACTAGAAGTCGCTTAACAGAATTTACACAACAATTACAGGATAATGTGAGTAATCGTATTACGGTACTGACACAAGAAGATCTCGATACATTACAAACACAAAAATCGCACTATTTAGCCCAAATTAACACCATTATTCGTAAAATTGAAGAGTTATTAGGGGCAATTGCCATTGAAGCAGAAAAAATGCGTAATGAGGTCTCTGCTGATCTTCGAAAATCACAACAGCATTACAGCAAGGTTCAAGAGCAAACAGGCACAAGAATTGAGGAGGATTCTTATACCGTAAGTACATCTAAATGGTGGAATCCTTTCTCTTGGGGCAGTAGTGAAACTCGATACACCACTCGTACGATCAATTATCAATATGTATCGGCCTCAGAGGCGGCTTCTCAAGTGAGAGATTTTGCCTATGAATGTGTAAACTCGATTCAAGATGCTTTTGATCAAATTATCAGTATTCGTCAAATCAAAGCGACATTAAAGAAAGCATTACTTGACCATCTTCCTGTTGATAGCCAAGATTTTGACCCTACTTTCTTCCGCAATATTATCGATGGTGAAATTGATCAAATTACCATCCCTGAATTGAATCTCTCTTGTGATCATTTGGTACAAAATATCACCCAAAATTTCCAAGGAGAAGTAACAGGAAGTAATATCGATCGTCTAAAAGAGACATTAGCGCAAACAGTTGCTGAGATATTCAATAGCCTTGTGACAGATTATGGTCAAAAAACAGAAGTGATTATTCACGCTGTTGAAAACCTTAGAGACTCTCTAGGATCAATATTGACTGAGCGACTCACAGCGGACTTAAGTAAAGTGGAAGAAGAGTTTGCTCATAAAGAACAAAATATCGCCCTTTATAAAGCGTTATTAGCTGAAATTGGTTAACCACTAACTCTTACAATCTAATCTAAATTATCATTATGCGAGGAACAAAATGAAACAACTACTCAAAATAGCTACGCTCACTTTGTTGGCTTCTTCAATGTCATTGGCATTTGGGCAAGGAAAGAAGATTGAACAGGTCTTTTCTTACGATATGATCGGAGCTGATATTCCTTATCTTGAGAGCTTTATTGGCATTGCTAAAAGTACAAATACCTATTCCCAAACAAAAATATATATAGTCGATGGATGTGAATTAGAAGTCGGGTATGAAGGCAATTCAATTACAACAATGGCTGTCTCAACAGGCGGTAAATGTAATTTTACGATCGACGATATTCCAATGGGTTCTCCTATTAATACCAATCAGGTTGTTTTTGGAATGACCGGACCGGTAAATTACTATGCGGATTGTCTCTATCTTTGCGGCAATGCTTATGATCCCTCGGTATATGAACATTATCAAGGGGCTCGTGTAGAAGGATTCAGAGAGATATTATTAGGTTCATCTATTGTGCCCTATGAAGCGACTAGCCAATGGGTTGATGCAATGATTACGAAAGAAGGTGAGGATTGGGTAATGGATGGGAATTATAATTGTAATCCTCAAAAATACCATAATGTGGCAGAAAAGGCACTCAAAGGTCAAAAAGTCGATTGGATAATGATTGGCTATAATCTTAAAGAAAAACGCCAACTCGATAGAGATTGCCAAAATCAATTTGAAGCTCAAACAGTAGCACCGACACCCGCTATGCAGAAAGAGCTCATCGCCGAAATCCCTTATCAAGTTGCCTATCAAGATGAGCCTTATACCTACTATCTAGGTTCACAAATTATTAGTGGTGAAGTGATCTATGAACCCAATGATATGTATGGTTATCGTTTTGAATTCAAACCCGATCAAAAGAGTCAAAGTAAGCTTCCCCCAATGGCGCAAGGAAGACAATTTATTCTCAATGAATATAGCGAAATGTCGGAAAATCAATTGCTCGGTGCATCTTACTATTTAGGAATTGAAAATAACCTTATCGAACCTGATTTTGCCGATAACCTCTGTACTCTCAAAGGGCCTGCAACATTCCAAATTATCGGTATGGGGCTCTACTTGCCTGATGCAGGTGAACCTTTTACCGACATCAAATCGCTCAAAATTATCAGTGGTGGCCCTTATAAGATCACTCAGTGTGATGCGTTGTAATTGAGTTCTATCATTCCTCAGAGCAATATCTAACTAAATCAATGCAGTCAGCTCTATGCCCATTGTGATCGTAGCGCTGATTGCATTTCCTTAACTTTCTATTATTGATCGTCTCATAAAATACGCCCATTAAGTTAGATGTCACAACTTGTCATAATGCTAAGTTATAATCATAAGTTATTAATAGTAACAATCGATTAAAATCAGATAATTAACAGCATATAAATATATTCATTCTTATCAGGAGTACTCTATGGCCTTTGCCCCACCCAATCCTATGATCACCCGTTGCAAAAAATGTGGTTGGTCTCACAAACAAAGTAGTGATGTCATTGAAACTTTCAGCAGTTGCCCTAAATGTGGCAGCGAAGCATTAGAAATTTCTTTTGCGAAGGGAAACCCTTTTGGCGCTGATTCAGAGCAATCAAATGGCGATAGCCTACTCAATAAAATTAAAAATCTCTTCAAATCTTAAACGTACAGATACGTCTATTTCTCAACACTGCTTCTCTCAAGGTATTGTATGTCCAGTAAAAATCTTAATTTAGCCTGCCGGTTAGCCGATATTCTCGCAAAGCTCAATCAAGGGGAGCGCCTTGAAGTGAATGCACTTGCCGAAGAGTTTAATGTTACACCACGCACTATTATGCGTGATCTCAAAGATCGACTTGTCTTTCTACAATGGGAAGAGTGTGGACCTAGATATTATAGTCTATCCAAATCTACGCTTGGACAGCTTTACCAAGAGGATATTGAGCGTTTTGCTCATTTTGCAAGTATTCAGAATCTCTTCCCTAAAATTGATCGGGAATTTTTCCAGAAGCAACTCACGCAGAGCATCTATGTAAAAGGCCATAATTATGAGGATATCTCTCATAAAACTGCTGATTTTGAACTCATCAAAGCCGCTATTGAAGCCCATCAATATCTCGATTTCTCTTATCACAAAAATGGGGGAGAAGTTAAAAACTATCGTGTTAGCCCTTATCTACTTCTCAACCGTTCCGGTATTTGGTATTTAATTGCGATTGACTCGGGGCAGGTAAAAACCTTTAGTTTTGCTAAAATTAGTCAAATTAGTGTCTTAAAAGAGACTTTTACCATCGATCCCCACCTTCTTGCAGAGATCAAACAGAACGATAGCATCTATTACGGTAATCAGATCGATGAAGTCACCATCAAAGTCGATGCTTCGGTCGCAAACTATTTTATTCGGCGTAAATTACTCCCCAATCAAATCATTCAAGAAGAGAATGATGAGGGGGATCTTATCGTGATTAGCGAAAATGTGGCCGCACAAGAGATCCTCGCGCTGATGCGTTACTGGATTCCTAATGTCGAAATTATTGCTCCTCAACATCTGCAAATAGAGTTAGAAGAGGGCCTTCGGCAATATCTTACCGCCCAAGATCAAAAGGAAAAATCAGCACAATAGAAGCAATCAACTACTGCCAACCCACATCCGGGAAGGCGGTTTTGACACCTGTTGCAATCCCCATTCCCATCGCTTGCATCAGTTTAACAAAAGGATCTTCTTTCTCGGTAAAGTCCACCATAAAAGGCGCGGCGAATTTTTCTCTCGCAATCGACTGCGGCGAGGCTAAACCATCAATCAGACCGATTGATAACGCTTGTTCCCCATTCCAAATTAAACCGCTATAGAGATTAGGATAATTGCGCTGTAAACGATCTCCCCGACCAGCTTCTACAGCTTTGATAAATTGCTGATGTACCCCATCAAGCACCCCTTGCCAAAACTCTGTTTCCACTGCATTTTGAGGAGAGAATGGATCTAAAAAGGCTTTATATTCGCCGGAAGTATAGAGCCGGCGTTCAATTCCCACTTTATCAATGAGCTGTGTAAAGCCAAAACCTGCCGCCGTGACACCAATAGAGCCAACTAAACTCGCCTTATCCGCATAGATCTCATCACTTGCAGCGGCAATATAGTAAGCACCAGATGCTCCAATATCTTCAATCACCGCAATCACTCTCTTCTTAGGATAGAGCTTCTGCAAACGCTGAATCTCATCATAGACATAACCACTTTGTACTGGAGAACCACCCCCTGAATTGATCCGAAGAATGATGCCCGCCACTTTCGGATCTTGATAAGCCCGTTGTAAGCCTTTGATAATACGACTTGCACTTGCTTCACTATTATCGGCAATCACCCCTTTAACATCAATCACAGCGCTATAACGATCCACCACATTTCCATTACTATCCAAGTAGAGATCGCTACTACTTAAAGATTTAAGCCCAATAAAGATCACTAAAAAGAGCAGACAGAAGAAGCCAAATAGGAGCTTAAAAAAGATTCCCCAACGACGCTTCCGGCGCGCTTCCACAGTGGCACTATTGAGTGCTGCTGCTAAAGTTTGTGCTAAAAGCGCTTGCGATAATTCTGCTTGGGAGGAATGATTTTGATTCGCTGAACGCTGATGATTCAATGCACCGCTATCTAAAGGTGGGGGATTTTGGTCGCTCATAAGGTGATCGTTCGCCTCTTTCACTCATAAAGGGATAGTCAATTTGATTGAAGAAAAATGGTTGTTAAGCCGTTAATATAGGAACGATAATAGATTTTATCGTTTTGGCAATTTACCTTTCAGAGAGCGCATCATTTTACGTACGCCGCCGCCTTTAAATTGCTTCATCATCCGCTGCATCTGATCAAACTCTTTTAGTAGTTTATGCACTTCTTGAATATTCACACCGGCACCATCTGCTATCCGTTTCCGGCGTGGGGCTTTGATGATTTTGTGATCTGCACGCTCTGCAGGTGTCATTGAGTTGATCATCGCAATTTTTTGAACGAAGATTTTATCATCTACTTTACCTTTCGCCTTTTCGGCAATATCGCCCATTCCCGGAAGTTTGGTCAATAAGGTATTAATACCGCCCATATTGAGCATCTGTTCCATCTGTGCTTTAAAGTCATTGAGATCAAGGCCTTCCCCTTTCTTAAACTTATTCGTTAAACGCTCCGCTTCTCCTCGGTCAACTTTCGCTTCCATCTCTTCCACAAGCGATAAGACATCACCCATATCCAAAATACGAGAAGCTAAACGATCCGGGTGGAATGGCTCGAGCGCTTCGAGCTTCTCCCCGACACCTAAGAATTTAATCGGCTTTTGTGTAATATGACGAATTGAAAGCGCCGCACCTCCGCGTGCATCTCCGTCGATCTTCGTTAAAATAACACCGGTTAAAGGCAAGGCATCATTAAAAGCTTTCGCGGTATTCGCCGCATCTTGCCCCGTCATACTATCGACCACAAAGAGCGTTTCAATCGGATTAAGCACCGAATGAACTTCTTTAATCTCTTCCATCAAGACTTCATCAATATGTAAACGACCGGCAGTATCGACAATCAACACATCGGCATTCATCAATTTTGCTTTCTCAATCGCATCTCGTGCAATATCTGCCGGTTTTTGATCTACCGTTGAGGGGATAAATTCAGCACCGACTTTACTCGCAACGGTGCGAAGCTGCTCAATTGCCGCAGGACGATAGACGTCCGCACTCACCACCGCCACTTTTTTCTTCTCTTTTTCGTGTAAGAAGCGGGCTAATTTACCAACACTCGTTGTTTTACCGGCCCCTTGAAGACCTGCCATTAAAATAATCGCCGGTGGCTGAGTACGAAGATCAAGGGATTCATTACCCTCTCCCATAATTTTGATGAGCTCTTCGTGTACCACTTTGACAAAAACTTGCCCAGGATTGAGGCTCTCAACGACCTCACGTCCAACAGCTCGCTCTTTTACTTGATTAATAAATTCCCGAACCACCGGTAATGCAACGTCCGCTTCTAAGAGTGCCATCCGCACTTCACGCAATGCATCTTGAATATTGCTCTCGGTTAATCTTGCTTGTCCACGCAGTGAACGCATCGTTTGTCGTAAACGACCGCTTAAATTCTCAAACATAAAAACCCTTTTTAGCTTTTATTTATAATTCTTATAAAATTTCTAGTAAAATCACTGTATAGTTTACTTGAAATAGGAAGTTCTTTAAAGGCTCACTTCTAGATATAAAAAGGGATGATTTGTAAGACTATGACGTTAATATCACTCAATATCGGACTCTATCTTCTCGCAACGCTCTTTCTCATTGGAACGCTGTTAAGAAAAGGCCCAAAATACTGCTGGCCCCTTGGTTGTATAACCATCATCGCCGGCCTGATTCTACAAGCTTATAATTTAAGCTTCCAATTAACGCTCGGTAATTTTGATGAGATTAGTGCCTTTGAAGCGCTCTCACTCGCCTCATTAATTATGGTATTACTCGTCCTTCCTTATCTCAAGCGCCATTTAAATACGGCGATTATCATCACGCTCTTTGCGGCGGCAACACAAGTTTTATCGCTCTTTGATACCAATGATGTGAGTTTTGGCACCCCCTCTGCTTGGCTCAGTATTCACATATTGACCTCAATTGTTGCCTATGCAATCTTGCTATTAGCCTCGATTCAAGCGCTATTAGTCTACTTTAGAGATCGCTCTCTCAAACAAAAGCGCTCGATTGCTCATCGGCTACCACCGATTATGCGAATGGAGCATCTCCTTTTTCAGCTGCTCCTGATCGGCTTTATTATGCTGACTATTAGCCTATTGACGAGCCTTGCCTTTTTTGACCAATGGTTTACAGCACACTTTATCCATAAAACTATTTTAACAGGCTTTGCTTGGCTACTTTATGGCGCGATCCTTTTCGCACGCTACAAATTTGGTTTACGCGGGCAAGCGGCGGCAAAATATATTTTAATTACCGCTGTCATTTTACTATTAGGGATTACAGGTACAAGGTTAATTCAGGAGTTTCTCTTTACCCCTGAAACAACGATTGAGATATCGGCGCTGTCAAGCACAATACAATCAACAAGTTAATCTCTAAAATCGTATCCTTGTCACATTCAAAGCAGATAATAACTTAAAGTGACCTTGCGACTGTTATACAATTTGTATCCTCCATTAATCTATTTCGATTCATCTTATATTAAGAATATTGATTACAACTATGACCACGAACCCCACAAAAGAACAGACTTTTATTCATCATCTGATCGAACTTCGAGATCGTCTCATTCGTGCAGGTGTCGGCGTATTACTTGTCTTTGTCTGTCTTGTTTACTTCTCGAATGATATCTATAACTTTGTGGCAACACCACTATTAAAAGTGATGCCGGAGGGTGGCAGAATGATTGCCACAGATGTGGTTGCGCCGTTTCTTGCCCCGATTAAATTGACGCTCTGGGTCTCATTCTTTATCGCCATTCCTTGGGTTCTCTATCAAGTGTGGGCCTTTGTCGCACCGGGGCTTTATCAGCACGAAAAGCGGGTTGCATTCCCGATTATTTTTACGAGTGTTCTGCTTTTCTATCTTGGAATGTGCTTCGCCTACTACGCAGTGATGCCGGTGATGTTCAAATTCCTCTCAGGCTCAGCTCCTGCTGGCGTTGAGATTGCCACTGATATTAACAAATATCTTTCAACGGTCCTTCGCCTTTTCTTCTTCTTTGGTGTGGTCTTTGAAATTCCAATTATTCTCATTATTCTCGTCTCTCTACGAATCTTAAAAACTGAGAATTTAACGAGTAAACGTCCCTACATTATTGTCGGGATTTTTACCGTATCGGCGATCGCTACACCTCCCGATCCCTTCTCAATGATTATCTTCGCAAGTGCGGCAATTCTACTCTTTGAATTAGGGCTCTATATTGGCAAGCGCATTGAGAAGAAACGCGCCTTGACCGAAGCCGAAGAGATCGAAAATGAGAATGAAACCCCTAATGTTCCGGCGGAAACGACAGAAAAAGAGTCATAAGCGCAATAGAAAGAGACAACAAAATAATCTAAGAGGAATCCCCGTGATTCAACACGTTGAATTCCTAAAATAATAATCAATTACAACAATACACGATCAACCCCTTATCAAGAGCAGAATCAAGGGATTAATCAGCGATTTGTCACTATCAGTGTTACAATTAGAGACATATTCGTTATTTTTACCTACTATTTAATTATTGGAAATATAAAACAATTATGATGGTTAAAACTCGCTTTGCCCCATCTCCAACGGGCTATCTTCATATCGGCGGTGCTAGAACTGCCCTCTTCTCTCATCTCTATGCCCTTCACAATAAAGGGACAACGGTACTTCGAATCGAAGATACGGATCTTGAGCGTTCAACGCCGGAAGCCGTTGCGGCGATCATTGAGAGCCTTGAATGGTTAGGATTACACTATGATGAAGGTCCTTACTATCAAACAAAGCGTTTTGACCGTTACAAAGAAGTGATTGCCGAGCTACTCGAATCAGGTCATGCCTATTACTGCTACTGCACACAAGAAGAACTTGCCGAAATGCGCGCAAAAGCGGAAGCGAAAAAAGAGAAGCCCCGTTATGATGGTACTTGGCGCCCTGAACCGGGTAAGACACTACCGGCGATTCCTGAGGGGATTCAACCGGTGGTGCGCTTTAAACAACCCCAAGTAGGTGCTACCACCTTCGTGGATCTTGTTCATGGCAATTTAAGTGTACAAAATAGTGAGCTTGATGATCTGATTATCGCTCGAGGGGATGGCTCTCCGACTTATAACTTCTGTGTCGTTGTCGATGATGTTGATATGGAAATAACCCACGTTATTCGTGGTGATGACCATATCAATAATACCTATCGCCAAGTCAATATCTTCAAAGCGATGAATAAACCGGTCCCTAAATTTGCCCATTTAGCAATGATTCTCGGCGATGATGGCCAAAAACTCTCAAAACGTCATGGCGCAGTCGGCGTGATGGAGTATTACCATCAAGGTTATCTACCTGAAGCAGTCCTTAACTATCTCGTCCGTCTCGGTTGGTCACATGGCGATCAAGAGATCTTCTCCTTTGAAGAGATGGTGCAATATTTTGATTTAAACAATGTGAATAAATCAGCAAGCGCCTTTAATACTTCTAAACTTCGTTGGCTCAATCAACACTATATGATTGAGAAAAACCCTGCAGAGCTTGCAATGTTACTCAAACCATTCCTAGAGAAACTCGGCGTTCAAACGGAAACATCACCAGAGTTTGATAACTATCTCACTAAAGTAGTGGAAGCCCATGTGAAGCGCTGTGAAACACTTGTTGAGCTAGCCGAAATGGTCCTCTATCTCTTCACAGATACCATTGAGATGGATGAAGCAGCGAAAGCAAAACAACTCACACCGGTGTCAAAACCTGTACTTGAGAAGCTCGTGGAAATCCTCGGCAATGTTACTGAGTGGACACCGGCCAATCTCGATGCTGCAGTGAAAGAAGTCACGCAAGCCCTTGAAGTGGGTATGGGAAAAGTGGGTATGCCACTTCGTACTGCAATCGTGGGTCGTACCAATTCCCCTAATCTCGATGAAACCCTCTTCTTAGTGGGCAAAGAGCGAACGCTTGATCGTCTTGGTAAAGCCATTGCGATGATTGAGGGTTAGTGAGATCGTTTATGTTTTAACATTTATAGTATTGGTTTAAGAAAAATATTTTTTATGCAGTGAGTGGAATTTTAAAAGAACATCAAACCGTACTAAACAACACTTGCAAGATGCCGGATAGAACAGCTCCCTCGCCTCGATCAGCTGATGCACCGGCATTTAAATAATGCTTATTCTGAACCGATCTTACTATAATAAATACTTACATTAAAAAGCAGTCATTCAAATTGAAGACTGCTTTTTTTAATACGTGTAATAATGTTTTAAGATCCCCGCCGAGCTTCTTCATCTAACGATTTAAGGTACTTTAACTTCTCGCCAATCTGTTTCTCAATACCACGCTCGGTAGGATGATACCACTGCATCTCTTCCATTCCATCAGGGAAATAGTATTCGCCGGCAGCGTAAGCACCGGGTTCATCATGGGCATAACGGTAATTTTTGCCATGTCCCATCTCTGCCATAAGCTTCGTGGGAGCATTGCGTAGATGAAAAGGAACCGGCCTTGTTTGGTCTTCGGCGACAAATTTTCGAGCTTTTTTAAAGGCCATATAACCGGCATTTGATTTTGCGGCACAAGCGAGATAGATCGCAGCTTGTGCTAGTGCTAAATCGCCCTCAGGACTCCCGAGGCGCTCATAAGTGGTTAAAGCATCGGTGGCGATTTGTGTTCCACGTGGATCAGCGAGCCCCACATCCTCCCAAGCAATCATTAAGATTCTTCGCCCAAGATAGCGCGGATCAACGCCACTCTCCATCATCAGACAGAACCAATAGAGAGCCGCATCAGGATCTGAGCCCCGAATGGATTTATGTAATGCCGAAATCTGATCATAGAAGTAATCGCCGCCCTTATCAAACTTCTTCGGCTGACTCGTTAGAATCTGCTCTACAAGTGATTTTTCAATAGTTGTGAGTTCATTACTCTGCGCAACAATCAAGAGTTGTTGCAATAGATTCAGTGAACGCCGACCATCCCCGCTGGCATAACTCACCAATAAGGCCATCGCATCATCTGTTAATTGATAATCAGGATAATAGGTCGTTAAAGCCCGATTTAAAAGCGTTGTGACTGCTGCTTCATCAAGCGGTTGTAGGACATAAACAAAAGCACGAGATAAGAGTGCCTGATTAATTTCAAAAGAGGGATTCTCAGTAGTTGCCCCAATAAAGGTCACTAATCCTGATTCCACAAAAGGCAATAATGCATCTTGTTGCCCTTTGTTAAACCGATGAATTTCATCGATAAAAAGAATCGTGCGCCGACCTTGTAGCCGATACACTTCTGCCTCTTTGATTGCTTCGCGAATCTCTTTCACACCTGAAAATACCGCGGAAAGATCGATAAACTCGGCATCAAAAGCCTTCGCCACTAAACGCGCAAGCGTTGTCTTACCAACCCCCGGTGGCCCCCAAAAGATCATTGAGTGGGGAATACCGCTTTTAAAGGCTTCATAGAGTGGTTTTCCTTCGGCAAGTAGATGCCGTTGACCCACTACTTCAGAGAGATCTTTGGGCCGCGCTAAATCCGCTAATGGGGCAAACTGTTGTTGCGTTGATTCTTGTAACGCATCAAATAGATCCGCCATTGTTACTTGCTCTCATCAATCACATCCACATCTTGTGGAACTTTAAAATCAAACAGATTTGCATCGACAGGCTTATTCTCAACCACTTTTTTCATCACAAATGAGATTGTTTGCCCGGTAACATCTTCTACTTTAAAGGAATAGATCTTACGATTGGCAAATACGACTTGGATATCATTGATTTGAAGATCATTGTAACTCTGTTTAGGCGTTAAGAGGTATTCCCGGCGATCACGTACTGTTTTAATATCAAAATTCGCCGTTAAAGGTTGATCACTCAATAGAATCTGCAAGACAGGATTCTCTAAGACACTCTGCACAGGCTTAATAATTACCTGCATCAAGTCAACATCATAGAACCAAAATTTTTGACCATTGCTCACTAAGATTTGATGATAAGGCTCTGTGTAGTCAAAGATAAAGCGCGGTTGATCAGCTGCTTTTGTCGAAGTTTCAGTATCGGTATCTGCCGACTTTTCAATGATAAGATGCCCCGCTGTTTTATCTGTTTTCTCTTTAGTAGTAATTTCCTGCGTAAAATTCGCCTCTAACGTTTGGAAATTCTTAAAATAATCCACAATAAAACGCTCATCAGCTAAGCTCAACTGCGAGGTTAATATCATGAATATAAAGCTTGATAGCGCTAATAAACAGCGCTTCTTAGCTTGTTGCGAAATTTTTCTATACATAGATTCTCACCTTTTCAGTGGCTGAAAAATTCAATAAATGTTTCTTCTTTAATGCCATGATTAAAAGTTCGGTTCAGGTTTTTTCTACTATTTCTGAATTATCCTCATCAATAACTCGCTGAAGTAGCCCAATTTTTAATCCGCAAAGATTGAATTATTATAACAGATTCATAGATTACCTATCCGATCGCATTCAAGGAATACTTTCTCTGCCCAACGTTACTCGGCATTTTCCTCTCATTAATCGCCCTACCCGCCAGAGATACTCTTCAAAGTCTCAAAAATAGATTAGTTAAGGGCTAGAATAACCCCTATCAATTGTAAGTTAATTTAAATTTAGTTATAAAATAGTCAATAAGTATGCTAGATTTTATGGCAAAAATTATTCTAATAATATTGCAAACATAGGAGTCACAATATGATCAGTTCAAGTATGATCTCGTTTGATGTCTATGGCACGATGGTTATGGCGTGTCTGACATTGCTACTAGGACGCGTAGTGGTCGCGAAGATCCCTGCGCTTGATAAATTTACAATCCCAAGTCCCGTTGCCGGCGGTCTAATTGTCGCATTTAGTATTCTAATCCTCAAAAGCTTCTTCGATTTTGAAATCAAATTCGATACCGTTTTACAAACGCCCTTAATGCTGATGTTCTTCGCAACCATCGGCCTTAATGCAAACTTCAAGAGCCTGCTTTCCGGCGGTCTTTCGCTCGTCATCTTCCTCGTTGTGGTTATCGTATTCCTCATTATCCAAAATAGTGTGGGTGTTGGCCTGGCCTCGCTTTTAGGCTTAGATCCATTAATGGGGCTTTTAGCAGGATCCATTACACTCGCCGGCGGTCATGGAACCGGTGCTGCGTGGGGAACGACTTTTGCCCAAAAATATGGTTTCACCAATGCCACTGAATTAGCGATGGCTTGTGCAACCTTCGGATTAGTATTAGGGGGACTTGTCGGTGGACCGGTCGCTCGATTCCTACTTCGTAAACGTCAACCGAAACTTGATAGCTCTATTTTAGATGACCCGAAACCGGAAGAAGCCTCTGACGATAGCACCGCGTTTGAGCAACCTCGGGCAAGTCGCCGGATCACTTCACGCGCACTGCTTGAAACTATTACGATGATCCTGATCTCAATTACCCTCGGGATTATCATTTCAGATGCGCTAGATGGCACGAAATTTGCCCTACCCACTTTCGTTTGTGTACTATTTGTCGCCGTCATTATCAATAACGTGCTCTCTCTGATTAGTGATCAGATTATCTTTGAGCGCTCGGTATCCCTCGTGGGTAACGTCAGTCTCTCCCTTTTCCTTGCGCTTGCTTTAATGAGCCTTAAATTGTGGGAACTCAAATCATTAGCCATCCCAATGATTATTATCCTCGCAGTTCAAGCCTGCTTTATGGCGCTCTATGCAATTTTCGTCACCTATAATGTAATGGGGCGTAATTTAGATGGGGCAGTATTTGCCGCAGGTCACTGTGGATTTGGACTTGGTGCAACGCCTACTGCAATTGCGAATATGCAGGCGGTTACAGAACGCTTTGGGCCCTCGAAGAAAGCCTTCTTAGTGGTGCCTATGGTGGGTGCATTCTTTATTGATTTAGTGAATGTAATTGTCATTAAGGTCTTCCTGATGCTTCCTATCTTCCCGGCAATTGGCGCATAATCAATCTGCTATAAAGTGCTAGTCTACTACTCTTAGCGGCAGATTCAATCATTCATATCATCAAAATCCGTAATATTGAGATCATTTAAAACCTCAACGATTACGGATTTTTTATTGCCTATTTTATGGGACTTTAAAAGATAAAACCTTATCTAAACCATAGCAGCAAGATCTTGGATAAAACAGTTTTCTTACTTCTGACAATCGATGCCCAACATTTCAATAAGGATTATTTTAAGGTTTATTTTGAACCGATATTACGATACTCAATTTTGCTACTGTTACTGATCTTCCTGAACTTACTAAATACTAAATATGATCTCTATTCTGATTTAACTAAGGGTGCGACTAAGGCTTTGAGAGGTTCAATCTGTAATAAAGATTTAAAATCTCGAATGAGATAGGTGGGATTTGAGTCCGCAAGCGGAACACCAAAATTATAGCCATACGTTGATCCCACTGAGGCAACCCCGGCAGCCTTCGCCGCTTGAATATCATTGCGAGAATCTCCTACAAAAAGCAGCTCTGATTGCAATAATCCCCATTCCCCTAAAACTTTAAAAAGCGGTGCAGGATGGGGTTTCTTCATCGCCACATCATCTGCCCCTAACACAAGATCAAAGAGCGTAGTTAAATGTAACTCATCAAGCAGATCCGGCAAAAACTGAGTCGGTTTATTGGTCACAATCCCTAATCGTAATCCCGATTCTTTTAGGGTCAACAGTGTCTCTCGCACATCAGGATAGAGTTCGCTGCCTTTCTCTAGTACTGCCTTATAAAATTGATTAAATAGCGCAAATGCTTGCGGGAATTGCTGCATAGCGACCTCCCCGCCGGCAGATTTTAGCGCAGTTTCTACCAAGCTAATTGCCCCGTGACCAATCCAGAGCGATACCTTATCAACGCCGGCCGCCGGATAGCCTAGGCGAGCTAGCATCATATCCACAGCTTCAGCAAGCCCTGCGGCGCTATTAATCAGCGTACCATCAAGATCAAATGCAATTCCTTTAATGATTACTTGAGGAGTACTACTTACGGTTGATTTCATCATATTAACCTCTCTGAAAAATGTGAAAATGGGATATCTGCCTTCATCTTAATCCACACTTCCCTTGAATCTCAAGGCTTATTCTCTGAGGATAAAAGGCAAAACTCCTCGATTTTTTGATTTTATTTCGGTATATTGCCCGCATAAGTCGATTAGATAAGATTAAATAGAATAATGTAAGCAATATTTATCAATATTAAGCTTTAGACTCATTAGATTATTAATATTGCTCTTTTATATTAAGGATGCCCCTTTATATTAAGATCGTTCAAGATCAAATCAAATACTAATCGATAGCCGATTATGAATTTTTTGGAGATAAAACTATGACAAATATGCCCGCTTGCCCACAATGTGGAATGGATCACACTTATAGTGATACCGAATTCTATTTCTGCCCTGATTGTGGCTATGAATGGTCTGTTTCAGAGGAAGCTGTTGAAGATGAAGGGCTCACAGCACGCGATGCACATGGCACTATTCTTAAAGATGGTGATTCAGTCACTGTGATTAAAGATCTCAAGGTTCGAGGATCTTCTATGGTGATCAAACAAGGCACGATGATTAAAGGCATTCGTATCACTGAAGGCGATCACAACCTCGATTGCAAGGTGAATGGTTCTAGCCTACAGCTTAAATCAGAGTTTATGAAAAAAGCTTAAAAAACAGATAGCTAATCGTCATAAAAACAATTAATAAACACTTATCCTCAGTATTGATCTTATTTGATATAAATCAGCTACTGAGGATATTTTTTGCCTACTACTTTTGAAATCTGCCTTAATAATGTATTGAATTAAAAGATATTAAAATCCTCCGATCAAAGCTGATAAATTCTATTGGAACAACCCATTGATTTAAAATAAATTTATATTTAATATATATTTAATTTCAATAATTTTAATAAATTGTTATTTTTTATATTATCCATTAATATAGATAGACAACACTTATTTATCCACTTGATAGCAAGGAGTTTGTCTATGAAAGATACAATGAAAGCAATGGTTTATTATGGTGAAAATGATCTACGCTTTGAAGAGCGCCCGACCCCTAAGATCATCGAACCAACCGATGCGATTATCAAACTGACCAAAACCACTATTTGTGGTACAGACCTTGGTATTATGAAGGGCAAAAATCCTGAAATTGAAGCTACTGAAATCGAAAAAAATGGGCAATTCAATGGCCGTATTTTGGGACATGAAGGAATCGGTATCGTTGAGGAAGTCGGTAGCGCTGTTAAGAAGTTCAAAAAAGGGGATAAAGTCATCATCTCTTGTGTGAGCCGCTGTGGTACTTGCGAAAACTGTCAAAAACAGCTCAATGCCCATTGTATGAATGAGGGTGGCTGGATTATGGGGTATATGATCGATGGAACCCAAGCCGAATATGTGCGCACGCCATTTGCGGATACTTCGCTCTATCATATTCCTGCAGAACTCAATGAAGATATCGCAGTTCTTCTCTCTGATGCACTCCCTACGTCTCACGAGATTGGTGTACAGTATGGTGATGTTAAACCTGGTGATACTGTGGCGATTGTCGGCGCAGGCCCTATCGGTATGGCGGCGCTCTTAACGGCACAGCTCTACTCTCCTAGCGAAATCATCGTTGTTGATATGGATGAAAACCGTCTCAATATGGCGCTTGAAATGGGGGCAACAAAAGTGGTAAATTCAGGTAAAGAGGATGCCATTGCTAAGATTCGGGAACTCACAAATGGTCGAGGCGTTGATTGCGCTATTGAAGCAGTGGGTATTCCGGCGACTTGGAATGTCTGTCAGCACGTTGTAAAAGAGGGTGGTAACATCGCTAACGTAGGTGTACACGGACAATCTGTCGATTTTGCACTTGAAAAATTGTGGATTAAAAACTTAAAAATCACTACCGGTTTAGTGAATGCTAATACCACTGATATGCTCCTTAAAACGTGCTGTTCAGGCAAATTACCTCTTGATAAGATGATTACCCATCATTTTAAATTTGAGGATCTTGAGCATGCTTATAAGGTCTTCAAAAATGCAGCGGATGAGAAAGCGATGAAAGTGATCATCGATTATAATTAATCTAAGCTTCGAACAATATCTAAGTTTCGGACAATAAAAGAGTCACTCAATAGTCGTTGAAAACGCAATCTTTCACGATTAAGTAGCGTAAAACTACAAAACACTGATAAGCAAAATCCCCGAGGAGTCTTCATTCTTCGGGGATTTTTTGAGTTTCAACTCTACATCTAATATCGCTTAAAAATATAGTAAATATGGTTTAAGAAAAATAATTTTTAGACAGCTATAGTGCCGAATTTAAAAAAACATACAATCGTACTATACAACCGTTGCGAGATGCCGGATAGAACGGCTTCCTCACCTCGATCAGCTGATGCGTCGGCATTTCAACAAGCTTATTTGAACCGATATTACTATAAAAGCGCATTTAAGCCTTCAAAGCACCCGCTGCTTCACGCTCACTATCTACATAGATTTGATCATCTTCGACCATCACAAAATAGGTTCTCAAGGGTTTTCGACAAGGCGCGGCTGTTGCTTCACCCGTGATAATATTAAACTCTCCCCAATGCTTAGGACAGCTCACCGTATCATCAAAATAATCCCCTTCTGCGAGTGATGCCGTTGCATGGGTACACTGATCATCAGTGACATAAAACTCACCATCTCTATTAAATAACAATAGATCACCGACCTCTGTTTCAAACTTACGCATCTCTCCCGGTGCAACATCAGAAATGGAACAGATCAAGATTTTCGCCATAACATTACTCCTCTTAACCACTATAAATTTTGCTTGTACAATAAAAGTCGATTACGCAAAAAAGCCTACTGTCTGAAACAGTAGGCTTCTTAATTTGGCGTCCCTACGGGGATTCGAACCCCGGTTGCCGCCGTGAAAGGGCAGTGTCCTAACCACTAGACGATAGGGACTTATCGTCGCTGTTTACTAGGTGTTCCTCGTGAACAGGAGGCTATAATAGTATAGGTACCCTACTATGTCAAACATTCTTAAAGCTTTTTTTGCTTGTTTTTTAAACAGTCCTATTTATACCAACGATATCAAAAGGATATACTCATAAGAAGGTCATGAAAAGCTCAAAAATAATATCGCTATTTCGTAATTTATCGCAAAGTTTTATTAGGCGTATTCACGAATTTCATAAAAAAGTGCTTATATCTCATCAATAATCATAAAAAATGCCACTGACTTTCATCAATGGCATCTATTTTCTATTGATTCACACTTTACAGCGCTCTTTACAACGTATCTATCGTCATAATTACAATATTGTCACTACCTATTTACGATTCATCATATGAATAGCGCTCTTATGAATACCATGAGCTGCTTCCATCACACCTTCCGCTAACGTTGGGTGAGCATGGATCGTGCTTGCGATATCTTCAGAAGTACCACCAAATTCAAGTACGATCACCGCTTCATGGATTAATTCTGAAGCATTTGCCCCTACAATATGAACACCGAGCAACTTATCCGTTTTTGCATCAGCAATCATTTTAACCATCCCTTCAGTCGCTCCCATCGCTTTTGCACGACCTGATGCTGCAAATGGGAATGAGCTCGTAACCACAGCGATGCCTTCTGCTTTACACTGCTCTTCAGTTTTACCTGCCCAAGCAATTTCAGGATGAGTGTAGATAACCCAAGGAATCACATCATAATTCACACGACCATATTGCCCAGCAATCCACTGTGCAACCGCAATCCCTTCTGCAGAACCTTTATGCGCAAGCATAGGACCACGTACTAAATCACCAATAGCCCACACATGGGGTAGATTTGTTTTACATTGGTCATCCACTTTCACCATACGACCATCCATTTCAAGGCCAACGGTAGGATCGACGATATTTTCCGTAAAGGCACGACGACCAACGGCAACAAGCAGGTAATCAAAAGTCTCTTCATGCTCCCCTGATTTATCACTATATTGAACAGTGACATCTTTATCCGTTGCTTTAGAGCCCGTGACTTTTGCGCCTAAACGAATATCTAATCCTTGTTTTTTAAAGTGCTTCGCAGCATCCTTCGCAATTTGCTGATCTGCCGCTGAAAGGAACTGATCCATTGCTTCAAAAATTACAACCTCAGCCCCTAAACGTGACCAAACACTTGCCATCTCAAGACCGATCACACCGGCACCAATCACACCTAAACGTTTGGGTACTTCAGTGAGATCAAGTGCACCAGTTGAATCGATAATGCGTTTGTTATCCACTTTTGCAGGCGGAATATCCATAGGTACAGAACCTGTGGCAAGAATGATATCTTTCGCTTTATAAGTTTCTGCTTTACCTTCATGGCTTGTCACTTCAACAACATTATCTTTGAGTAATTTACCGGTACCCTGTAGCCATTCCACTTTATTCGCTTGGAATAACATCGCGATACCGCCGGTTAATTCTGCAACAATCTTATCTTTACGTTCAATCATTGCTTTAGGATCCATTTTGATATCACCCACTGTAATACCATGAACCGCTGAATGATCTTTCGCTTCTTCAAAAAGCGCAGAAGACTCCAGCAATGCTTTAGATGGGATACAACCGACATTTAAGCAAGTACCACCTAATGCAGGCTTGCCTGATTTACCGATCCACTTCTCAACACAAGCTGTTTTTAAACCTAATTGCGCTGCACGAATCGCCGCTACATAACCCGCAGGACCGCCACCTATAACGATTACATCAAATTCTTTTTGTGCCATGATTATATTTCTCCTTCAAAAAGAATCCTTTATCGACTAATGCAATAAAGGATTCTTCAGTTTTAATTCAAGTTTGAGAGATTGCGTAAGCGATTTATCACTTATTACGACCGCAATCAACTCATCTTAATGATGATTGAATAGACTCAAAATAATTGAGAATATTAGAGCTCAAGAATCATACTTGCTGGATCTTCTAAGGCATTCTTAATAGAAACTAAGAAACCAACCGCTTCTGCACCATCGATAATTCTATGATCATAAGAATGTGCAACATACATCATTGGTGCTGCAATAATTTGACCATCTTTGACGATAGGACGCTCATAAGTGTTATGCATTCCTAAGATACCGCTTTGTGGTGGGTTAATGATAGGTGTTGATAACATTGAACCAAATACGCCACCATTGGTGATTGTGAATGTACCGCCAGTCATCTCTTCGATGGTTAACGTACCCTCTTTCGCTTTAGTTGCATACTCGATGATTTGTTTCTCGATATCTGCAAGGCTTAATTGATCCGCATTACGAATAATAGGTACTACTAAACCACGTGGTGATGATACTGCGATACCGATATCGAAATAACCATGATAAACAATATCATTACCATCGATTGAGGCATTCACTGCAGGGTATTTTTTCAATGCTTCTACCGCAGCTTTCACGAAGAAAGACATAAAGCCTAATTTCACACCATGCACTTTAGTAAAGCGATCTTGGTATTTCTTACGCATGCTGATCACAGGTTCCATGTTGATCTCATTAAATGTAGTCAACATCGCAGTGGTGTTTGTTGCATCTAAAAGACGCTCAGCAATACGCGCACGTAAACGTGTCATTGGAACACGTTTCTCTACGCGTTCACCTACAGGCATTGCTGCAACTGATGCCGATTTAGCTGCAGGTGCCGCTTTAGCTCCACCATTTTTCAAGAAGTTTTCAATATCTTCTTTTAAATGACGACCATTTTTGCCTGTTGCAGGAATTTTAGTAATATCGAGTTTATTCTCTTCCACTAAACGACGTACAGTAGGTGACATACCCACTTCATCATCTTCATTTGCTGCCGGCGCTGTTGCTTGTGCTTCCGCTTTGGGTGCTTCTTCTGCTTTCGCTGCTGGCGCACTACCTGCTTCAATAATTGCAAGTACAGTACCTGCGGTGACATCCGTACCTTCTGTGACTTTGATCTCTTTGATCGTACCGCTTGCAGTTGCAGGTACCTCTAACATCACTTTGTCAGTTTCAAGATCAACAAGATTTTCACCCTCTTCAACGTGATCACCCACTTGTTTGTGCCAAGTAGAAAGAAGCGCATCCGCAACAGATTCAGGAAGCGCTGGAACTTTAATCTCAATACTCATATTAACTTCTCCTATTTAAAAACATAACCTTAAAGATAATTTTGAAAATATTTTTAGGATCTTTAAGAGCGTCTCTTCTCTATGTAAAACCAATCAATCTAGTAAAACCAATACAAATCATTCAAAAACATTAAAATATGTTTTAAAACAGCCTTTAATAGACCTATTAAAGAAAACTATTAAAGAAACCTATTAAAATACTATTACTGATAATTTAATTATAGTCTACTTTAGTCAACCATCTCACATAACAAGTACAATCTTAAAAATCACATCAATTCATTTATGAAACTCGTTGCGACTTTAATTCATTTCTGAATTTCAAAATCGCAACGCTTCATCAATAACGCTGTAACAAACTATGCATCTGCAAGAGGGAAAATAGCATCTAATAAGGCTTTTTCTTGTCTTACATGCGCATTGTTATAACCTACCGCAGGCGCTGCTGCTGCCGGTCTTGTAATAAAGACTAATTCTTGCTCATCAGTCACTACATTTTCTAAGTATGGACGAACAAATGTTGCATAACCTTGATTTGCAGGCTCATCTTGGATAAAGATCACTTCTGCTGCTTTTGGATATTTCGCCAATTCTGCTTTTAAGGCCGCTGTTGGGAATGGATAGATCTCTTCAAGGCGGATAATCGCAGTTTTGCTATCTTTGACAGCTTCACGACGATCTCTTACGTCATAGAAAATTTTACCCACAGAGATCACAACGCGTTCAACATTGTTTGTCTCAATCGCATCAATCTCAGGTAATACTGAATGGAATTTACCATTCGCAAGATCATCTAAGACATTAACCGCTTGTTTATGGCGGAGCAAGCTCTTAGGTGTCATTACCACGAGCGGCTTACGGTACTCTTGCAACATTTGACGACGGAACATATGGAATGCTTGTGCCGGTGTTGTCGGTACAACAAAGCTCATATTATTCTCGGCACACATCTGTAAGAAACGCTCAGGTCTTGCTGATGAATGCTCAGGCCCTTGACCTTCATAACCATGTGGTAACAGCATTACAAGGCCATTAAAGCGGCGCCATTTAGTTTCACCTGCAGCGACAAACTGATCGATCACGACTTGCGCACCGTTAGCGAAATCCCCAAACTGCGCTTCCCAAATCACGAGCGCATTAGGTTCTGTTGCAGCATAACCAAATTCAAAGCCTAAAACACCCGCTTCTGACAGAATAGAATCAATTACAGTAAACCGAGCTTGATCTTTAGTGAGGTGTTGGAGTGGAATATAAGTATTACCATCTTCTTGGTTATGATAAACCGCATGACGATGGAAGAAAGTACCACGACCCGCATCTTGGCCAGAAATACGTACTGGATATCCTTCTTCGAGAAGCGTTGCATAAGCCATCACTTCCGCAAAACCCCAATCCATTTCGATCTCGCCTTCACCCATTTTTAAACGATTTTCGTGGATTTTCTCAACACGATTATGAAGTTTAAAACCATCCGGCAATTGATTCATAATTTGCGCGATTTCTGTAATACGTGCTTTTACAACGCCTGTATCAGGAACAATAGGCCCTTCCTCATCAAACTTATCATGCGCTTTAGCAATTTTTTCCCATTTTTGCATGTAAGAGCTATTGATCGAATCAATCGTTGGGAAGCCAACAGGAGTACCTGCTTCTAATTTCTCTTTATACTCTTGGGTGAATTTTTTGAAATCTTCTTCTGTAATCACACCATCTGCAATGAGCTTATCCGCATAGATACGCGCAGGTGTCTGATGATTACCCACTTTTTTATACATCATCGGTTGCGTTGCTCTTGGCTCATCCGCTTCATTATGTCCAAGACGACGATAGCAAACGATATCTACCATTACATCTTTATGGAATGTATTACGGAAACCTAAAGCTAATTGCGTCACATGCTTCACCGCTTCAGGATCATCGCCATTAACATGCAATACCGGCGCTTGGACGATTTTCATTGGGTCTGTACAGTATTCGGAAGAGCGGGCATCTAATAGATTTGACGTGGTAAAACCAACACGGTTATTCACTACAATATGAACTGTACCGCCGGTGGTATAGCCACGAACTTGTGACAGCTGAAGCGTTTCTAAACCGATACCTTGCCCTGCAAATGCAGCATCCCCATGAATTAAAACGGGTAAAACAGTATTAAATGGCAATTGGCCAATCGGCGTACCGGGTTCAACACGGCGCTCAAGACGTGCACGCACAGACCCTTCAACTACAGGGTTGACAATTTCTAAGTGAGAAGGGTTAAAAGCCAACGCTAAATGGACTGGCGGATTATTGGGTGTTGCCTGTACTGATGACGAGAAACCCATGTGATATTTCACATCACCAGAACCTTTTGTAAAAGTAGGACGACCTTCAAACTCATCAAAGAGCTGTTTTGGCGCTTTTCCTAAGATATTGATCAATACATTCAAACGGCCACGGTGCGCCATGCCAATGACAATCTCTTCAGCACCAAAGTCAGATGCGCCGACAACCATTTCATGAAGCATTGGGATTAGTGCATCTCCCCCCTCAAGTGAGAAGCGTTTTTGTCCCACATAACGAGTATGTAAGTAACGCTCTAAACCATCTGCTGAAACGAGCTCTTTGAGCATCTCAACTCGCTCCTCATTTGAGAAGCGATAGTTATCTTTCACCTCTTCTAAACGTTTTCTAAGCCAGATTCGCTCTTCATCATTGCCGATATGCTCAATTTCAACACCAATATGACCGGTATAAGTACGTCTTACAGTGTCAAGAATTTCGCGTAAAGGCATTGCATCTTTACCCGCAAGCCCCCCCGTCTTAAATACGGTATCCATATCCATTTCAGTTAAACCAAAAAAGGCAGGATTTAACTCAGGAACTACTTTCTCTTCACGCAAATGAAGAGGGCATAAGTCTGCAACTTGATGCCCTCTTCGACGATATTCTTCAATTAAACGTAAAACACCCACTTGTTTTGCAAGATGTACCTCATCAACTTCATTACCTTGCGAAACTCCGCTTCTATGGCGCATCTGTTCAAATGCTCTTTTCACAGGACCTTGTGCCACATCTTGACCATCCTCATTTTTGAAATCAGCAAAATATTTTTGCCACTCTTCTGACACAGATTGAGGATCTTCCAGATAGGATTCGAATAACTCTTCTACATAGGTCTGATTTGCACCATTGAGTGCCGACGTTTCTCTGAACTTATCTATTAGTTTCATATTATCGCTCACATTTACCTTGGATTAAAAAAATTGACAGGAACTAAAAAAGAAAGAAATTATCTTTATTATACCCTATATTTGACGATTTAGCGCATTTTCTAACCGCTTTCACTATTCGTACAATAATATTCCCTAGCTGACAAATTTTATTATTCCGATGCTTATTTAAATTTACCTTAATCTAAATATGATAGTATGTAAATAATAAACACAATTAGTTTTCTTTATGAGGTTGTTGCATGAAATTGAATGAACTTCGTTACTTTATCGCCGTCGCAGAAGAGCGACATTTTGGACGTGCTGCCCAAAAGTGCTTCATCTCCCAACCTGCTCTTTCTATCGGTATCAAAAACCTAGAAGCTTCAATGGAAGTCTCTCTTTTTGAAAGAACTACCAATGAAGTATTACTCACGCCGGAAGGAGAGAAAGCGCTTCCTAAAGCAAGAAGAATCTTTGAGCTTGTTGATGAGCTCTTTACGCTAAGCCATGAATCAAATTCCATGGAAGGACGTTTTAACTTAGGCGTGATATTCACAATCGCACCTTATCTTCTTCCTCGTATGATTCCTGTTTTACGCAAAAATGCGCCAGAAATCCAGCTTCATATTTATGAAAATATGACAGACAGTCTACTTCCAATGCTTAAGACGGGAGAGATTGATGCTGCGATCTTAGCCCTTCCAATTTCTGATCCAACTTTTGAAGTAATCGAACTCTATGAGGAACCTTTTTATGTTGTAACACCTAAAGATCATCCTTTAGCAGAGAAAGAGATTATCTCACCAGAAGAAATCCATGAGTATGATCCATTACTCCTCAATATTGGTCATTGCTTTAGAGATCAGGTTTTAGATAGCTGTAAAGAGATCAATGCAACAAACTCGCATCATCATTCTTTAGAGACAATTCGTAATATTGTTGCCGCAGGTCATCAAATCTCCGTGCTCCCTAAATACGCTTTAATGGATGATCACTTAAGTGAGTTACTACATTACATCCCTTTTACAGAACCAGTGCCTACCCGTAAAGTAGCGCTCATTTATCGCAAAGAGTTCACACAAATGCGTAAAATAGAGATGATTGCCCAATGTATTTTAGATCTCAAGCTTTAATTTTTGCCATTTCTTTCCCGTCGTAGGAGGCATTCGATGTTAATCGATCAATTTGGTCGGAAAATAGACTATGTACGTATTTCGGTTACAGATCGCTGTGACCTGAGATGTACTTACTGTATCCCCAAAGGCTTCAAAGGATTTGAGGTCAATAAGAACTGGCTCACATTTGATGAGATTATGCGAGTCGTTACCGCATTTTCATCAATGGGAACAGACCACTACCGAATTACCGGGGGTGAGCCTTTACTGCGGAAAGATATTACAGAACTGATCGCTAGAATGGCAGCTATTCCCACCATTAAAGATTTATCGATGACGACTAATGCGACACAGCTTGAACGTCATGCCAAAGCACTTAAAGAAGCCGGGCTTAATCGACTCAATATCAGTTTAGATTCTATCAATCCGCTAACCGTACATCAAATCACCGGCAATGACTGCATTGAAAAGGTACAAAAAGGGATCTTTGCCGCTAAAGAGGCGGGATTTGAAACGATCAAAATCAATATGGTGCCTATGATTGGCGTCAATGATCAAGATATTGACTCTATGATCCAATTTTGTATGGACAATGGTTTAATTCTCCGCCTTATTGAAGCGATGCCAATGGGAGTTACAGGTCAGCAGACACAAGGGGATAATCTCACCAAGCTACTAGAGACTTTACGACAGAAGTATGGCCTTATCGATTCAACAAAAACCTTAGGACAAGGTCCCGCTCGTTACTATGAATCCCCCGATGGTAAATTTACAATGGGATTAATCACGCCGATGAGTCAACATTTCTGTGATACTTGTAATCGTGTTCGATTAGCGGTCGATGGCACACTCTATATGTGCTTAGGGCAAGAAGAAGCCTACCCACTTCGTGATATGCTTCGAGATAACTGTAGTGATGAGGAGCTTCAACAAGCCATTCGCAAAGCAATTGATCTTAAACCTCAAAAACATGAGTTCCGTACCGATGCCACTAAGATTAAACGGATTATGTCCATGACAGGTGGCTAATCTTAATGAGTCCTATCGGTACAAGTCATACAATTTTTGTGCTTATACACTGAATTTTAGTACTATTAGATAGATCAATGATGATAGTAGATCAATAATAAACTTTAAAGGGAGCCTAAAGATGAGTAAACAATACGGTGTCAAAATGACCCTTCCACAACTCTCAACCTTTCGTCGAGAGAATTTACTTGGCGATAACTTCAGTGCAGAACGCTGGTTTAATAGTGAAGCTGAGCGTCAGCAATTCCTCGATAGCTACCAGAAGGATTTTCTCTACTACCGCGTTGGGGATCGTCCTCGCTATGAGTATACGCTGATCGAAAAGTAACCACACTTACCTTACTGCAATTTTAATCACTTTCAATGCAATACTTAGAGAAAACGACTATAGGTCGTGACTAATATTCATAAAATAGAGGTCTACTATCATATTAGGTAGGCCTTTTGTAAATTTAAAGTCTTACAACAATCATAAAAGAATCCCATTTAATCGCACAAAAAGAGATTATTTTGTTCTACAATGAATACGATATCATTCCCTAATATGAAGTACTTTCAGACTTTAGGGATTTAAAAGATAGCGATAAAATTAAACACTTAAGGGAGAAAATATGAGCGATATTATTGTTAAAAATCCAGCTACCGGCGAAATTCTTGCCACCGTCAAAGCCGATAGCGCTGAAGTTGTGAATACCAAATTAGAAAAAGGCGCAAAAGCTTTCGCACATTTTAGCAAAACGGATGCGTATGAACGAGCCGCCCTACTTGAAAGATGGGCTGAACTCATTATGAAGCATCAAGATGAGCTTGCGGAGATTATGACCAAAGAGAATGGGAAGCCGCTCAAAGAATCACAAGGGGAAGTGCTCTATGCCAAGAGTTACCTTACTTGGTATGCAGAGGAAGCAAAGCGTATCTATGGACGTACCATCCCCGCAAGTAGCCCCAATAAGCGCCTTTTAGTTACCCGGCAAGGCGTAGGCTTAGTGGCAGCGATTACCCCTTGGAACTTCCCGGCGGCGATGATGACCCGTAAAGCAGGTCCTGCCCTAGCAGCCGGCTGTACCTTTATTGTTAAACCCGCCGAAGATACCCCTCTAACGATGATTCGCTTAGTGGAACTTGCTCATGAAGCAGGCATTCCTGAAGATGTGATTCAAATTGTCAATGGTCAGGGGGCAGATATTGGTCCACTTTTTACGGCAAGCCCTTATGTGCGTAAAATCACCTTTACCGGTTCAACGCCGGTCGGTAAATTACTGATGAAAGAGAGTGCCGATAGCGTTAAACATGTCTCTATGGAGTTGGGCGGTCATGCGCCTTTTATCGTTTGTGAAGATGCCGATATCGACTACACTGTAACGCAAGCGATCGCTTCAAAATTCCGCAATGCTGGCCAAACCTGCGTTTGTGCTAATCGCTTCCTAGTCCATGAAAATGTATTAGCCGAATTTAGTGAGAAATTTGCCAAAGCCGCTAAAGCGCTCAAAGTGGGCAATGGTTTAGAAGAAGGCGTCGATGTAGGTCCACTCATTAATCAAAAAGGTTTCCAAAAAGTGGTGGCACAAATTGAAGATGCCAAAGCGAAAGGTGCAAAAGTCCTTACCGGCGGTACTACCCATTTTGACGATGAGAAAGGATTCTACTTTATCGATCCTACCATACTTGCGGATGTCACGCTTGATATGAATATTATGCAAGAAGAGACCTTTGGCCCTGTGGCACCGATTGTCGCCTTTAAAACCATTGAGGAAGCCATCGAAATTGCTAACAGCACACCTTTTGGCCTAGCTGCTTACTTCTTCACCAACAATTATCAAACCGGCATCTACTGCCAAGAGAACCTCACTTTCGGTATTCTCGGTTGGAATGATGGTTTACCCAGCACTGCCCAAGCGCCATTTGGTGGACTCAAAGAGAGTGGCATTGGCAACGAAGGAGGATCTGAAGGCATTGAACCTTACCTTGAAACGAAATATCTCTCTATTGGGAATGTGAAAGCGTAAGTTTTTGTGCTGTTCGATCATAAAGAACAGAGCGAATAAAAGATCAAACTATCAAAAAAACTCAATAGTGAACCGCACCTCAGAAGTTAGAGACAACTTTTGGGGTGTTTTCATATCATCGTTATATAAGAAAGAAACAATCAGTAATATTAATCGGTTAAGGCTATCTATCTATGATCCTATTTTAACCTCAAATTTATCATTAATCAGTCACAACAATTATCCGATAGATGCAGATAAAATCTAGGATCTAACACAATAAACCTAGCGCCTTCAATCTCCGCAAAAATAGTTTTTCACAAGGTATCACTTAAAACTTTTTTCACATTAAAATAAAAAAAGCTTGAAATATAGCCTAAAACTAATGCTATATTCAATGGGTAGTTGCTCAATAAAAACAATAATTAACAAGCAAATGCAAATCATTCTCACATTTCCTAAAATTCTCACAACACGGAAATGAGGAGTATTACCTCACAATATAAAAGGAGGGAAACGATGAGTTCATTATCATCATTTCTAGAATCTGTACAAAAAAGGGATCCCCTACAACCTGAATTTCTACAAGCTGTCCGCGAAGTATTTACCTCGCTTTGGCCATTCTTAGAAAATAACCCTAAATATCGAGATCAAGCACTACTTGAACGTTTCGTAGAACCAGAAAGAGCGATCCAATTTCGTGTCTGCTGGGTGGATGATCAAGGTAAAGTGCGGGTAAATAGAGCTTGGCGCGTGCAATATAGCTCTGCAATCGGCCCATTTAAAGGGGGAATGCGTTTTCACCCTTCAGTGAATCTCTCTATTCTCAAATTTCTAGGCTTTGAGCAGACATTAAAAAATGCCTTGACCAAATTACCTATGGGGGGCGGAAAAGGTGGATCTGACTTTGATCCTAAAGGGAAAAGTTATGGCGAAGTGATGCGTTTCTGCCAAGCATTGATGACCGAATTATATCGCCATTTAGGTGCAAATACGGACGTACCTGCCGGCGATATCGGTGTCGGCGGACGTGAAGTCGGTTTTATGACCGGCATGATGAAAAAGCTATCTAATGATACCTCCTGTGTCTTTACCGGCAAAGGGCTCTCTTTCGGTGGAAGCTTAATTCGACCAGAAGCAACAGGTTATGGCCTTGTCTATTTCACCAATGCAATGCTACAACGTCATGGGTTAGGCTTTGAAGGGATGCGCGTTTCTGTATCAGGTTCCGGTAATGTGGCTCAATACACCATTGAAAAGTGCATGGAGATGGGTGCAAAAGTCATTACGGCTTCTGACTCAAACGGTACGGTCGTCGATGAAGAGGGCTTTACCCCAGAAAAGCTTGCTCGCTTAGAAGAGATCAAAAATAATTATGGTCGGGTAGAAGCTTATGCAAAAGAGTTTGGCTTAACTTATTTAGCGGATCAACAACCTTGGTGTGTTCCTGTTGATATTGCTCTACCCTGTGCAACTCAAAATGAGTTAGATGTAGAAGCAGCACAATTATTAATCAAAAATGGCGTAAAAGCTGTTGCTGAAGGCGCTAATATGCCGACGACTATCCCGGCTACAGAGCTTTTCATTGAAGCGGGCGTACTATTTGCCCCCGGTAAAGCCGCGAATGCCGGCGGCGTTGCCACATCCGGTTTGGAAATGGCGCAAAATGCTGCTCGTATGTCTTGGGATGCTGAAAAAGTCGATCGCTATTTACACCGCATTATGTTAGATATCCATAATCACTGCGTCGAATTTGGTGGCGAAGCGAAACAGACCAACTACATTCAAGGCGCGAACATCGCCGGCTTTGTGAAAGTTGCAGATGCAATGCTTGCACAAGGTGTATTGTAATTCTAAATAGCTTTTTATCGATACAATAGCAATCTAGAACCTCATAAGGACTTCTATTTTAGTGCCTTATGGGGTTTTATTGTTTTACTCAATAAAGATAGTACCCACTTTTCAGATATGGGAAAACTTTCTGAAATTTTTTCATTCTTATTAAAAGCCGATTTGCGGCGGGAGGGAATGATCGTGAAACCAGAACAATCGAGCGCCCGCGGATGAGTGATTCTTAATCTCTCGGCAAGAGCGCCGATCCCGCAGATGAGCGATTCTCAATCTCTCGGTGATAGTGCAGATTCCGGCATTCAAGATATTACCCGACGCGAAAGCGCCACAACTGCCGGCGCGTGATCGATGGAAGAACGGGATATTTCCCCCGGCGATGCGGTCAATTTTCTTAGTCGTTCTAAATCAAAGCCGATTTGCGGCGGGAGGGAATGATCGTGAAACCAGAACAATCGAGCGCCCGCGGATGAGCAATTTTCAATCTCTCGGCAAGAGCGCCGATCCCGCAGATGAGCGATTCTCAATCTCTCGGTGATAGTGCAGATTCCGGCATTCAAGATATTACCCGACGCGAAAGCGCCACAACTGCCGGCGCGCGATCGATGGAAGAACGGGATATTTCCCCCCGGCGATGCGGTCAATTTTCTTATTTCAAACATCCCCAATCACCGCTCAAAATACCCAAAATAGACTTATCCTGACTATGCTTAAGGCATTATATTAAGTTAAACTAATCCTATTGTGGTATCTTTTAGTGAAGTTATTATTTCTCTTTTAACCAAAATTGAAGATCTTTATACGTGGAAACGCTCAAGAATAGACCGATTACAAAACTGAAAGGTGTTGGGCCGAAAATGGCTGAAACACTCGGTAAGCTCGGGATTCATAATTATCTCGATCTGCTCTTTCATCTGCCTTTTCGTTATCAAGATCGAACCCGTATTACCCCTATTGCGATGGTGCAACCCTCACAGATTGCCATTATTGAAGGGGAGATTATCAAAAAAGAGATGAGTAAAGGCCGAAAGCCGACGCTATTGATCTACCTTAAAGATGAGACCGGCGTCATGGCAGTACGATTTTTTAACTTCTTCCCCAATATGGTCAAACGCTTTGAAGCGCTCAAGGTGCTCCGCTGCTATGGTGAAGTGCGTTATGGTTTAAATCGCCTTGAGATGAGTCATCCGGAGGTGCTTAATTTCTTAGATCAAAATAGCGAGCTTGAAGAGCGAATGACGCCGATCTATTCCCTCACGGCCGGCATTACACAGCGGCAGATGCAAGGCTTTATCGATAATCTGCTCAGCGAATTAAAGGATGAACACTTTCCCGCCTATCTCGAAGATGAAGATATCAACCTTAAAGATGCGCTCTACTTTCTCCATAAACCCCCGACCGATGTCAATATCGAAAGGCTTGAACAGAAACACTATCCTGTACAGGAGATTCTCGCCCTTGAAGAGATTGTTGCCCATCAAATTGCGCTTAAACGCGCCCGCGCCCATTTTCATAAAGAGCGCTCTCAACCGATTCATCTTGATCCTAAAGCACAAGCCACTTTTCGGGAAAATCTCCCCTTTACCTTTACCAATGCGCAAAACCGCGTGATTTCCGAGATTGAGCAAGATCTACAATCTCAAGCGCCGATGATGCGTTTAGTACAAGGTGATGTAGGTTCAGGTAAAACCGTTGTCGCCGCAAGTGCGCTGATTCACGCGGCCAAAGCAGGCTTTCAGGCGGTCTTTATGGCGCCCACCGAACTCTTAGCCGAACAGCATTTTATTAATCTCGAAAAGTGGCTGACGCCGCTCAATATCCCTACGATTCTCTTAACTGGTAAACTCACCGAAAAGCAGAAACGAGAAGCACAGCAGAAAATAAAATCGGGGGAGGTTTCTGTGATTATCGGCACTCATGCCGTTTTTCAAGAGAGCGTAGAATATCAAGCGCTCAATCTCGTGATTATCGATGAACAACATCGCTTTGGTGTTGAGCAGCGCTTAACCTTACAAGCCAAAGCGCCCAAAGGTTTTACGCCCCATCAATTGATGATGACCGCAACCCCCATTCCAAGAACATTGGCCATGACGCTCTATGCTGATCTCTCAAGCTCTGTGATTGATGAGTATCCGCCTAATCGAATCCCGATTACTACGACTGTCGTAAGTGATAAAGCGCGGGATAAAGTGATTGAACGCGTTAAAGCGCAGTGCCAAGAGGGAACGCAAGTCTATTGGGTCTGTACGTTAATTGAAGAATCTGAAGTTTTGCCGGCAAAGGCTGCTGAAAAGGCTTATGAAGATCTCTGTGAACGACTGCCGCACTTACGCATCGGGCTCATTCATGGCAGGCAAAAAGCCTCTGAAAAAGAGGCGATTATGGCGAGCTTTAAAGCCCATGAGCTGGATATTTTAGTGGCAACAACGGTCATTGAAGTGGGTGTTGATGTGCCGAATGCTTCCATTATGATTATTGAAAATGCCGAGCGACTTGGTTTATCTCAGCTCCATCAGCTTCGTGGGCGTGTTGGGCGAGGTTCTAAAGCTTCTTTCTGTCTACTAATTTATTCACCGCCATTATCACAGATGACGCAAGAGCGCCTTGAGATTATGCAAGCGACGAATAATGGCTTTGAGATTGCCGAGAAAGATTTTGAGTTGCGCGGGGCCGGCGACATCTTCGGTACTCGACAAACAGGAGAATTTCGTTTCCGTATGGCCGATCTCTTTCATCATCAACCGCTGATTGAACGCGCCACCGAGATTGCCAATCGGGTGATCGATGATCCCCAATTAACTCAAAAGCTCATTGATCGTTGGATTGGGGAGAGCGGACAATTTGTCTGGAGTTAATATCCGCAATCAATCTCGATCAAAGATCTTATGGATTTTTAATCCTAATTTTTCAATCCTATGTTTTCCAACTAGACTTGCAATCAGGCTTTCAATCTTAGGCTTTTTCAACCACTTCTCGTGTCGGTAATTTGGGCGCTAATAACCATTTAAATGGATAAATACTCGCTAATCCTACAGCAATAGTGATTGTAATGAGGGTAAAAAGAATCGCCATCGGTAGATCTAAGCGCAATCCTGTTCGTTCTAGAAGCGTTAGAATAATGA
The DNA here is from genome assembly GCF_038500265.1 of Ignatzschineria larvae DSM 13226. Taxonomy (NCBI): domain Bacteria; kingdom Pseudomonadati; phylum Pseudomonadota; class Gammaproteobacteria; order Cardiobacteriales; family Ignatzschineriaceae; genus Ignatzschineria; species Ignatzschineria larvae. The sequence goes on from NZ_CP150637.1 coordinate 2,111,447, forward strand.
TACATAAGATCGGGTGAATAAGGTAAACACCCAGCGATTTCGGGGCGATATCTTTGAGTAAAGTGCTGTATCGAATCAGATAGAGCGAAAGCGCGCCAAAGAGTAGATTGAAGAAGGTAAAAACGCAGTATGTTAGAAGCGCCTCATCTATTTGCCACTGCCAAAGCGTCATAAAATCGGGCGCAAGCGGCAAATAGTGGTAGCACCATAAGAAGAGCAGAATCGTGCCTAACAAAAATAGCGTAAATACCATCCACGATTGATTACGCCAGCGCATAATTGTCTCAGCCGGAATACGCCGACCTAAGAAGAAGATGGGGAAATAACCGAGTGTTAAGGCAAATCCTGTATAAGGCTGCAACCAATAGAGCCCGGCAAATCCAATTGCAAAGAGTATTAAAAAAGAGATCAACGGATGATGCCGAAGCTCGACATTCATCACGCTCACCCATTGCCAAACAGGCACAGCAAGAATAAACCAAACCCCATCTAGCGGCATGATAAAGAAGTTTAACCAAGAGAATTCACCACGCATAATAAGCGGAATCGTATCGATCATCTGAAAGCCATAACAGGTAATGATCGCCGGGATTACAGCATGACGGATTTCGGTCTTTGTAATATCCTTCGCTAAATATCCCGAGATAAAGACAAACATCGGAATTAACGTGGTATTGAAAGCAATCATCAAGCCCTCAACACCTGCTGAAGGCGCCAACAATCGATCGAGATAGTAGGTTAACACCATTAAACTACTCAACATAAAACGTAATGTCTGCCAAAATGGCTTCGGCGTATCCGTCATTTGATGAACCTTTCCTTGCTAGATTAGTGAATAATAGTGACTATTGTAACAAAATAATATTTTATATATTAGTGTTTTATATATCGATATACATATCAATATTTATATATATCGACATTTATATTTTTTAATATTTATCTATTAACCTTATAACCGTTACATAACACCCTAACCTATTGCATCTCGACTCAAACCCTACCCCTGTACCCTCAATGGTAAAATATCCTCTATAATCATTTTCGTGTAAGCCTCTTTGACAGCTCTGTTATAACGCAAACGCATTACCGGTTTTTCGGTGATCTCTCGATATTGCTCGTAATTGCTACTTTTACGCAGATCATCTTCACCAATTTGAGGTTCATCGATTTTACTCGGATTAAAGTTATCTACCACAAACTGTAATTGCTCTGGTTGAACCGCCCACCTTTTGGCAAAATTATCTACTAAATGCTCAATCGTATTGTTCACCATCTCACCGAGCAATTCATTGATATTTCTCCCTCGGTAGGCTTCCGGCGATTGTTGAATATTGCGCCATAACTGTGCCATCAAGTCGGCCAACTTGCCATTTTCGATCCGTAATTGTGCAATATAATCATCAACCTCTTGTGATTTAACACCGCTATCAAATTGTGGCTCCGGCGTATAGCGCTCTTTTGGAACAAAACGCTGAATCAGAGATAATATATAGTGATAATTGATCTCATCACTATGATGGGTTTGCAGATCGTATTCAATATCAAGCGGCTCTATTTCAGGATCTTCGGCAATATTTTTCCGTAGCTCTTCTAGAACATTTTGATATTTCCCATAGTATTCCTCCATCTCACTATCAATAATGCCAAATTCCTCTGCTAGGCTGTCTGGATTAAATTCGTAATAGGTTTTAATGGCACTCAGAGCTTTATCAAGCTCCTGAAAGGCTTTCGCGAATTTGCGTTTCTCCTCAATTAAGAGCTCATCCACAACCGCCGGCGTTGGCACTATATTTTTTAACGCCGCAAAGGCTTCTGCTAAATTCTGCGCTGCCTCTTTATAACTCGGTGCAAGCACATAATTCTCACCCCCATTTGAATATAAGAAAAGCGCATCATTCACCGCTTGCATAAACAGCTCTGGCGTTTGAAATGTGACGATCTGGCCAAACTTCTTCCCCTGATCATAGAGTCGATTAGTACGAGAAAAAGCTTGAATAATATTAGGCGCGCTCATCGGCGGACGATCAATAAAGAGTGTTGAAATTGCCGGCGCATCGAATCCTGTTAATAAACGATCGACAACGATAATAATGTCAATCTGCTCATCTCGATGCTGATAGCGCTCCTGTTTGCGTGCAAGGCGTAAATTCACATTTTGATTGTAGGCACGAATCGTCTCTAAAGTATAACTCGTGCCATACATCGCATTATAATCCGCAATTGAGGCGGCCATCTTCTCCTGATTATCAATAGAGCTCTCTTCATTTTCAGAGATCGAGTAAGTAATCGCCACTTTAGGAAAATCGGGCAAGATCGCTTTGGTTCGTTCACTAATTTTTACCGTTTCATTGCCGGCAATCACACTTTGAAAAAGCGCATAATAATCTTGTGCAGCAGCAATACTCGAAACAGTTAAGATCGCCCCATAGGCTCTACCAATACCATTTTCAGTAGTGAACCCAAGTTTACTGCGCGACTGATTCACAATGGAATCGATCACCTTTAAACGATGATCTTTCTCTTCGTACACTGTTTTAGGAATGAGTTGTTCTTTCTCAATATCGGAAAGAAACTCAGGATGCTTATTGGGATGATAATATTCCACAATCTCATCAATCATATCTTCTTGAAACGGATTTTTATATTCAATCTGGAACCCGAGCACCGCGCCATCATTAATGGCTTCTTTTACCGTATATTGATGTAGACATGAACGATCGCTATCTGCTTCAGTCGGTCTATTTTGTGCGCTACTATAGAGCATTGCCGTGGTTGTTTTCTTCTTCAACTCTCCAAAAATAGGTGTACCGGTAAATCCGTACCACAATGCATAGCGAAAAACCTGATCTAGCTCCTTTTTCTTTTGCGGTGTCACTGCTCGATGACATTCATCCACAATAAAGGCCACTTTTAATGCTTTAATTTTGGCATAACGCTTGGCACTACGTTCACTCATCTCCTCTTCAGCCATTCTTTTCATCAGATGATTGAGCTTTTGGATTGTCGTCACAATTACCGTTCGATCATCGCTGGTAAGACGCTTGACTAGATCATTGACATTATCCGTTTCATCAATTGAAATAGGGTCAAACTCGGCATAAGAGGCAAAAGAGCTTGTTGTTTGCTGATCTAAATCGACACGATCTACAATAAAGACCGTTTTATCAATTGCGGGTATTTGAAGCAGATTACAGGCCACCTTATAGGATGTGAGCGTTTTTCCCGAACCGGTTGTATGCCAAACGTAACCTGATTCCTGTACGCGCGAGGCATTTTTAACCGCTTCAATGGCGTGAATTTGATAAGGCCGTAATAGAATCAACGCCTCTTTATCCCGATCAGTAATAGAATATTGGGTCACCATTCGATGCGCTTGCGGGATTGATAACACCTGTTTCGCAAAATCGAGATAATCCGTGATCGGCTTATTATCCGCATCGACCCATTTACTTAAAAATTTCTCATTGAGATATTTGTAATTACTCGATGCAATATAGCGGGTATCTGTGCCGTTACTCACCACAAACATCTGCACACTTGAAAAGATCCCTTTGAACTTATCCTCTTTAAGATACTTTTTAATTTGCCGGAAACTATCCATGTAAGGGTGCTGACGATTTTTAAGCTCCACATGAATCATCGGCAATCCATTGATGAGCAATGAAACATCAAACCGGCGCTCCCGCCCCGCTTCTTGCCGACTCGTATATTGATTAATCACCTCATAAACCGTCGTACCACCGGCGATATCCGCGCGGTTAATCACATTTAGGCGAATAGTACCCAGACTTGCATCTTCCCGCTGTACCTGCACTTTTGCAATCCCATTTTCCCCTGAAATCCATTTGGCCGCTTCATAGAAGTTGGGGAATGTAAGCTGTGCTTTAATCTGATTAAATTCCTGCTCGGTAAGATTTTCACCATCTAATACCGCACGATTATTGCGCTCTAGGATCTCTTTAAAGTTTGTCCAGAGATCTTTTTCGGTCCGCAGATCTTCACGGTAAATCCATTGGGATTCGCCGGAGGTCAATTGATTAATGAGATTCTCTTCAAGCTTTGCTTCTTTTGTAAATTTAACCATGTTTACTCTTTCTGTAACGATTCATCGATTAATAAAGGCTGATTATCAATTTCAGATTTTTGTTTCTCCTCTATTTTTGCTCTTACTCTCTCTAATTGTTGAACACCTTTTGTAGGGGTTTCTAAATCCTCCGGCATAGTGCCACCTAATTCACTAATTGTTTGCCGTACTTTTTTCCCAACATCAAAATGTGTTCAGCAGGCATAACGAGAAAGTTTTATATCTGAAATTTCTCTACTTGTTCCAAGCCCTAACCCAACCATTTTGCGCACTTCCGCAAAATGGGAAAAAACGTCATTATTAGAGGCTTTACAGGCCTCCATTGCCTTTTCAATAACCGGTAAAAAATTACGCCATTGTTTATATTCTAATAATGGCGCTAGCTCACGTGCTAACCAATATTCATTACCAAATTCATCCATTTTTCGAATTGTCTCAAAGCTCACGGCTTTCATCCTCCACACATTCACCAAATGATTAGATGATTTAATCCTCAATCACTACCCTTTACGACTTCCGGGAACACCACGGCACGATTCACACCAATCGTAGTTACTTTGTTTTTCTCGATATAGTTTGAAGAGTTTTCCTTCTTTACAATTGGGGCAATTAGCTTGATCTTCTAAATTTTGAGTATATGCAATTTTACTCATTGATTGCGGGAAGAAGCGGGTTAAAAGTGCGTAGAGTTGCCGGCGATCAATTAAGATCAAATTATCATCTGCTGCTTTTAGAGCATAATCATCGAAATAGTGTGTCGTGATAAATATTCCTTGTTCAATTTTTTTACTCGAAAGTGAACCTCGAAAAGCATTAATTTCCTGAGTACTAATGCGCTTATTGAGCTTTTTAGGATTCCACTGTTTACATTGCACACCGATTTTACGCACATTATTTTGATAGCCAACAACATCAATCCCGCCATCTCTCATTCCATCGACAATCTCGGCGTTATACCCTATTTTTTCCAAAATTGCTTTTGCAATCTCATTTAAATCTTGAGGTGGAACATTCCGATCATATTTCCTCATATCTAAATTCTGAATAGCGGTGATGAGATCTAAAGGTTCATCACTATCACAAGCGAGTAAATCAGCTAACCGAATTTCCGGCATTTTTTGAACATCTTCTACACTATTCTTTCCCTTAAACCAATTTTTAAAAAACACTTTTATTCTCCTCTTTAATCGCATCTAAATGATGAGCACTGATTTTATAGATATCCATATCGCCCCTTTACACAAACATGCGTTGTAACATTGCTTTTTTCAGCTGTTGATAAGTGGCGAGTTTCTGCGCTTGTTGTTCGATCTGTTGATCAAGCTTTTGGAAGAAGTTGCCGATTTGGATTTGTTCCTCTAATTTTGGTATATGCATTTTGCATTTTTCCAGAGTTAACTTTGATAAATTACCAATTGCACCATTCCCTCCCTGAACTAATTGCAACATTACTTTATATTCAAAAGTATTCATCCAAGAATTAATAAAAAATGGCACTTTTGTCCTTGCTATAAGCATAAATCCGCCGTGTACAGTATTTTGCAATTCAGTTGTTAAAACGGCATGCTTACCTACTAATCGGCTACTTCCATTAGCTGCAGTGATGAGGATATCCCCAACCTTAATGTTTTCTAATTTCACTGCACTCTTTTTTACAAAAACATCATCCTTATTTAATACAAGGATATCTTCATCTATATTCGATGAACGTAAAACCCTGATACCGTCGCCCGGTTTTACAACATCTGTCGGTTTATAAGTCAATCCTCTATAGATAGTTGCCACATTTCCCAGCTTCTCCTCTTTCCAATCCCCACTAAATCCGGCAAAACGCACACGCGGAACTTTTTCCCCTTTTAGTGGGAACATCTTTTGCAACATCGATTGTTTATAAGCACGCGCCGTATCGAGTGCCTTTTGTTGTAGCTCAATCACTTGATCAAGCTTTTGGAAGAAGTTGCCGATTTGGGTTTGTTCTTTAATATTAGGGAAAAAATACTCTTTATTTAGTAAGTCATTATTATACAACCTTTTGATAGTACTACCTTCTAACTCATTCCAAGATGTATTGTTTAATACTTGGAGTAAATATTCGTTCAATAGTTTTTTTCTATTATGTTCTAACCAAACAATATTTGAGTCTTGGTAATATGCTTTTTCACCATTATAAACAACAGTTCTACCAATCGTTCCTGATGCAGATATTAAAATATCCCCCTTCTCAGGATAAGGATATTTCTCTACATATTCTTCATATATCTCTTCAGAAATAAATGAATCTGGCTCTTTTCCAAAAGTCCCTATTTTATAGAAAGGAATATCTCCAATCTCCGTTGTTTCTTCTTTAAAAATACGTTTACACATTCGTATTTTTCCGAAAAATCCTAATTTTTTCTTCTCCCATTCCCCCTCAAATCCCTTAAACCGAATTTGCGGAATATTCATTTTATCCTTCGCCATCTTATTCCCCTTTCAGTGCTGCTTTAAAGGCGGTCAGCTCGGCTTCGGCTTCGGCATTGGTGCCGGTTAGCTCATCGAGCATGGCAAAGAGCGCTTGCTCGGCGCTTTGCAGTTCGCTATTAACCGCTAAAAGATCGGCAGAGATATCGGCAAGTGGAATCTCAGGCTCTGGCTCAAAAGTATCTACATAACGCGGAATATTGAGGTTAAACTCATTTTCAACAATCTCCTCAAAGCTTGCCACATAACTATATTTATCAATCGTTTTACGCTCCACATAAGTTTGTAAAATCTTGTTGATATGCTCGGCGGTGAGGATATTTTGTGTGCGTACTTTTTCAAACTCGTTTGAGGCATCAATAAAGAGTACATCGCGCTGATCATAATCTTTTTTGAGGACAATAATCGTTGTAGGAATGGAGGTATTAAAGAAGATATTTGAGGGTAGCCCAATCACCGCATAGATATGACCATTTTCCAGTAAGATTTTACGGATCTTCTCCTCCGCACCGCCCCGAAATAGAACGCCATGCGGCAAGACAATCGCCATCGTGCCGGATGATTTCAGATGATAAAAACCATGTAAAAGAAAGGCAAAATCTGCTTTCGACTTCGGCGCTAATACGCCATAAGGTGCAAAGCGCACATCATCCAAGAACCCTTTTGCCGCACTCCAATCCGCAGAATAAGGCGGATTCATTAATACCGCATCGAAGTTTGTAGGCTCTTCTGTCGGCCAATCCTCGTCGAGTGTATCGGCATTGCTTAAATGTTGATTGGCGATCGGCACACCATGAAGCATCAAATTCATGCGCGCTAAGTTATAAGTAGAGGTATTAATCTCCTGCCCAAAATAGAGCACTGTATTGGGCTCGGTTGTCTCTTTTTTAATATTGAGCATGAGCGAACCTGAGCCCATTGTGGGATCATATACGCTAAAGCCTTTTTGATTCTCTTTGCCATGAATGACGATTTTGGTCATCAGCTCGGCAACTGGTTGCGGCGTGTAGAATTCCCCGGCCTTTTTCCCTGAATCGGAGGCAAACTGCCCAATCATATACTCATACGCATCGCCGAGAATATCGCCCGAATGGCCGGCAAAGTCGATCTCGGCAAGGGCTTTCATAATGCCGGAGATGGTTTCATTCTGCTTTTGAGGTGTCGAGCCTAATTTACGGGAATAGAGATCAATATCTTGGAAGAGATTGGCAAAGGCTTCGGACGATTGCTCAATATTCCGAAATCCTTGTTGTAAACTCTCAAGCTGAAAAGATTGATTAAATACTTCATTAATCAAGTGTGTAAAAGTATAGTCCGGCGCAATCACATAGGAAAATTCCTCTCTAAGCGCATCTTTCAGATCATTTTGAATCTCGGGATTTTCATAGGCAGCGCGATAAACTTCTTGCTTAAAATTCAGTTCCTGTCGCTCACTCTCTTTCCATTGAGAGAGTATATTCTCCGGTAGAAGCATTTCGATCTCATCTTCTAGCTGGTCTACTGCGTAATGGAGCATTTTATCAGAGAGGTATTTATAAAAAATAATCCCCAATAGGTAATTCTTATACTCGTTGGCATCCATTTTGGAACGTAAAATATCGGCAGATGCCCAAAGTGCGCTATATAAAGTTTTAGAATTTTGCTCTGACATAGTTGACCCAATGATTAAGTATATTGATAAATAGGCCTCAATTCTAGCAGATTTACCGCCAAAATTGAGGCCTTATAAGGAAATAAGTATTTTTTATAATATTAATTACAACGAATCTAGCTCATTATTTTTAATATCGGTAATGAACATATGCCCCGGTGCATGAGTGATGACAAAGCTCGGTTTAGAACGAATCACCGCCGCTTGAGGTGTCACGCCGCACGCCCAGAAGACAGGGACTTCACCGGGGAGAATACGTACCGCATCGCCAAAGTCGGGTTTGCTAATGTCTTGAATGCCAATAAGTGCAGGATCCCCAATATGCACCGGCGCACCGTGAACTTCAGGGTGTTGACTAGTAATCGTAACGGCTTTTACAACCTGCTGATAAGGGATAGGGCGCATACTGACCACTAACGGCCCGCTAAAAATACCGGCCGGCTTTGTCTGAATATTAGTGACATACATCGACACATTCGAACCATCATCAATATGGCGCATTTTAATGCCCGCCTCAATAAGCGCAGATTCAAAGCTAAAGCTGCATCCTAAAAGAAAGCTCACCAGATCATCTCGCCAATAATCCACAACATCATCAACTTCACCTTGCAATTGTCCATCTTTAAAGATGCGATAACGGGGAATATCCCGCGCGATATCTGAGCCTTTCGCCGTTAATTTAAACTCTCTCGAACCCACATCACTCACCTCTAATACTGGGCAAGGCTTAGGATTACGCTGTGTATAGAGGAGAAAATCATAGGCATATTTCTTAGGAAGTACGACTAAATTGCCTTGGGCAAATCCCCCTGAAATACCGGCGGTAGGTTGACGAATTCGGCCTTCTCGAATTAAAGAGCGTACTTTTTGCGGATGAAGTTGGTAAAGTTGCGTCAAATTAAAGTGTTCCAACATAATTCTCTCCTAGGGTAATGACATTTGAGCTGATTCATTAAAAGATCTTTCTCTATTAATAGCCTGTTATAAAGGGGATATCAAGTGATTCACTGCCGTTATTATCCTGATTGAATTAGAAATCAATAACAGACCACAACAGACACAACTTTACCTGCCTAGCGACCATCTCAAAGATATCTTTCTATAACGGGAGATCCTATAATAGCCCTTCTATCGACAAAGATTGACACACAACAATTTCAATATGAAATTCTATGTCGTTTTCAAGATATGGTTTTAAGGATATGACTATCTTACGAATCCTACCCTGAATACATATGAATACATGCAATTTTGGACTTACCTAATTTATACTGACTGAACGTACTATTTTATGAAATTACTGGATCGTACTATTACTTTTAACTATCGACTGATTGCCAAAAAAATACTCTATACACTGACAATCCTCGCCTCAATCATTCTGCTGATTGATATTACGATTGTGGATCTCCCTAATATTCAGCGCAATCTCGATGTTACGCCGACTCGTTTGCAATTTTGGATCTGTATCTATTTTCTCATTGATTTCATTCTGTTAATGTTAATTGCCGATCATAAATGGCGCTACTTTAGGCGCTATTTTCTGCTGGTGCCCCTCTCTATTCCCTATCTCAATCTGCTCTCTTATTATGAGATTGATCTACACAATAACCTGCTCTACTTACTCAAATTCCTCCCGATTCTGCGGGGCGTTGTTGCGCTGATACTACTCATTAATCTCTTAATTAGCAACAAAATCACCACACTTTTTATCGCCTATCTTTCGCTGCTTATCTCGGTTGCTTATATTCAAACGCTCATTTTCTATCTCTTTGAATCGCCGGTGAACCCCGATGTCAAAAATTACTATGATGTGCTTTGGTGGGCTTCAATGACGGTCACTACGCTTGGTTCTAATATTATTCCTATCACCGATATGGGGAAAGTGAGTACTGTCATTCTTGCGGTCACCGGCATTACTGTTTTCCCCATTTTTACGGTCTATGTCACAACAATGGTGCAAGCCTGGAATAGTAAAGATAAAGCCCGTTATCAACATCTCTACACACCACAACATATGGTAACCATTACCAAAGATATCCCGAAATCGCTACAAAATGGACTACAAAAAAATTCCAAAAATTAAATTTTTTGATCGCCTAAAATGATCAAAAAAATTAATCTATGGCAAAGAATGTTTGAAAAAGCGATTTACCTTTCACACAACACAGTATAGAAAGCATATAATGTAGTCATCTTGTAGATCTTCCTCACAAAAAGAATATTTACGCTATAATAGACTTAACAATCAATAGATCACAGTTTATGGATAAATTTTGACAATCAATTGACACTTAAGTGCGCGATTGTAATGTCATAATCAGTTTTATTAACGAGTATTAGCCTCTTAGCTAATCGAATGAAGGAGAAGTTATTATGAGTAGTACTTTCTTTATGCCCCCTGTCAATGTCATTGGTGAAAATGCTCTTGCTGATGCAGTTGCAACACTTCAAGGTTATGGCTTTAAAAAAGCGTTAATCGTCACTGATAGTTTCCTCTCTAAATCAGGTATGGCTGATGAAGTGATTAAGCTTCTAAATGAAGTCGATATCCAAGCGGCAATCTTTGATGGCACCAATCCTAACCCTACGACTAAAAACGTGGCTGACGGTTTAGCAATTTTAAAAGCAGAAAAATGTGATTTTGTCATCTCATTAGGGGGCGGTTCACCCCATGACTGTGCAAAAGGTATTGCACTTTGTGCAACGAATGGCGATGATATCAGCGCATTTGAAGGTTTAGATAAAACTAAACATCCACAATTACCGATGGTTGCAATCAACACGACAGCAGGTACTGCAAGTGAAATGACCCGTTTCTGTATCATCACTGATGAAGAGCGTCATGTGAAAATGGCCATTGTGGATAAAAACTCCACGCCTATTCTGTCGGTAAACGATCCGCACATGATGAAAGGTATGCCCAAAGGTTTAACGGCCGCAACAGGGATGGATGCATTAACGCACTCTATCGAAGCCTATATCTCAACAGCAGCAAACCCTATTACAGATGCTTGTGCGCTGAAAGCAATCACTTTAATTATTGAGAATTTACAAGCTGCCGTTGAACATGGCGATAATATCGAAGCACGCGACAACATGGCCTATGCACAATTCTTAGCGGGTATGGCATTTAACAACGCATCATTGGGTTACGTTCATGCAATGGCGCACCAATTGGGCGGTATGTATGACTTACCACATGGCGTTTGTAATGCGGTTCTTTTACCACATGTATTAGATTTCAATAAATCAGCCGCTTCTGGTCGCCTCAAAGAGGTTGCAAAAGCAATGCATATCGATGTTGCCAATATGAGTGATATGGATGCAGCAGATGCTGCGATTGCAAAAATCCGCGAGTTATCAGCAGCAATCAATATTCCTGCGAACTTAACAGCGTTAAATGCCAAAGCGGAAGATATCCCATTACTCTCTAAAAATGCGCTTCTCGATGTCTGCTCCGCAACGAATCCCGTTCAAGGCACACAAGCAGATGTTGAAAATATCTTTAAAGCAGCAATGTAATTTATTATAATCTAGTTATAATCTAGTTATAATCTTATTATAAGTTATCATAAACTTTGTAGGTACTATCATCATACCCGATTGATCTTACAAACTTGTTGATAGTATGACAATGTAGAACGGCGCTCAATTGAGTGCCGTTTTTTTATGAGCTGATTTTATAAGACGACGATCTACTTAGTAATGTCTCAATATATAGTAAGATCATTCCAAATAAGCTTATTTAAATGCCGGCGCATCGGTTGATCGAGGCAAGGAAGCTGTTCTATCCGGCATCTTGCAAGGGGTATTTAGTAAGGTTTTATGTTCATTTAAAATCCCATACTAGCTGCATAAAAACCATTTTTCTTAAACCAAATTTACTATAGATTATTCATCTACTCATTACTGAAAACACTAAAAAAGGCTGTAAGCAGAACACTTACAGCCTATAATTTCATCTTATCAGCCTATTAATCTTCTATTTAGTTAGAAGAGACTCTACATGATCTACTATTCACCTTGTAACCAAGTACGCCCTAAACGATCCGCAGTAATCATCGCGGCATAAACATCATCCACCGTTACTTTGAATGGCATATTGTGAATAGTTTCCCCTTCAGCACAGCTTAATTTGGCCGCCTCTTTCAATTTTTCATGATAATTAGGCGCATCATCTTCAAAGCCAAGTTCTGCAAATGTGACTGGTAATCCTACAGATGTGGAGAACTCTAGCACTTCCTCAATCTCTTCAAGAGGGCTATTCTCAAGCACTAATTGTACAAGTACGCCGAAAGCGACTTTTTCACCATGATACATATCGTGGCACTCTTCGATCACAGTTAAGCCATTGTGAATCGCATGACAAGCGGCTAATCCTGCACTTTCAAAACCAAGCCCACTCAATAATGTATTGGCTTCTACAATGTTTTCTACCGCTTTCGTGCTCACTTTACTCTCAACGGCAAATTTGGCCTTTAAACCCTCTTCAAGTAATGTTTCATAGCAGAGTGTTGCTAATGACATTGCCGCTAATGTCGTTAAACCACCTGCCATCGTCCCTTTTTGGGCTTCGGTACATGCACGAGCCTCAAAATAGGTTGCAAGCGCATCGCCCATTCCGGCCACAAAGAGGCGAACCGGCGCATTAGCAACAATCGTGGTATCCATCACCACGATATCAGGATTTTTAGGATAGAGTAGATAACTCTCAAACTCACCACTATCTGTATAGATCACAGATAACGCACTAGTCGGAGCATCAGTTGAAGCAATTGTAGGTGCAACAACAATCGGCACTTTGCCATAATAAGCCACTGCTTTCGCAGCATCGAGTGTTTTACCGCCTCCGATTCCTACGACAATGCCAGCCCCACTTTTCGCAAAGAGTTCGCCTAAACGTTTAATCTCATTTTGTGAGCACTCGCCCTCAAAAGTTGCTTTTGTTAATTGCATACCACTTTTGGCTGCGCTCGCTTCGATTGTTTTTTCCACTAAGCCAAAGACAAAAGCATCGGCAATTACAAATGCCTTGTCGCTTAATGGTTTCACATAATCTGCAATAGAATGAAGCGCATTCGGGCCTTGAACATACTTTCCTGGTGATTGTAATACTTTTAACATATATAAACTCCTTCAGTTGTGTACCCACAAATCGGATTCCGATTCTTGAATAAGATAGCTCTTGATCCGTCATTCAATTTCTTAAAATCAGGAAGCTAATCTCCTATCTCCATACTACCACTCTTCTCTACAAACCTCTAACCATCACAGTAATTAGATTGCTTAAAATAACTCGCCACAATTAGAGAATTAGCCCCGATAACAGCTAAGCGCAAAAATAGGCTGATACAAGAATTCCATCTTCCTTTGACGAATATCAAGCCATAAAATCCAACAATAAAAAAGAGCATCTGTATGGCTACAGATACTCTTTCGCTTCCTCTATTTATCTAACCATCTATAACGCCTCTACTGCTGTTATGATCTTTAGAAGTAAGGTATCCACTGTTATGCAGCGCCGATCTCTTCAAGCTGATCAAGTGATGGCACATAGAGGAAACTCCCCGTTACCGCATGAGTATAAGAGAGCATGTGATCAAAATGACCATCCTCATCGCCAAACATACGCGCAAGCATCTTCTCATAGCGGGTTAATTCCGCACTATAAGCTAAGAAGTAGAGCCCTTTCTCACCGCTTGCATAACCATACGGTAAGCTATGACGAACAATTTCAAGCTCTTCCCCATCTTCATCAATCACCACCCGTTCAGTATGCGCGCCGACAGGTTTTTCATCATCATCCATTTCAATATCATCGACTTTTGTCCGTCCAAAGATATTCTCTTGTGTTTTCAGATCAAAATGTTCCACTTGCTCAAGAGAGTGAATCCATTTTTGCGCAATCACGTAACTTCCGCCGGCATCTGCACCCTCTTGAATAACTGCAACTTCTGTACGATCTTTGCAGCCTTTAGGATTCTCCGTACCATCGACAAAGCCACTTAAATCACGGGCTTCTAACCAACGGAAACCGTGAACTTCCTCTTCAATCGTCACTAAGCCTTTAAAGAGCTTCACAAGGTCCTGTGCCACAGAGAAGTTAATACGGTGAGAGTGGGAGTTAATATGAACAAACATATCTCTTTGTGTTGCTTGTGCCATGCCATATCCAAGCTCTTTAAAATCCACAAGCTCCGGTGCACTTTCAGGATTGCCGGATAACTGAGTCCATGCATCACGTCCAAAAGCCACCACGATTTGCAAGCCACAATCTCCAAAACGGACGTTATATGACCGTTGACGCGCTAATAAACCGGCGATGGCCTCTTTAATCGCATCTAAATCATCGCTTTTGAAATTGATTTCCATGAAAATAGCATGATCACGATTCTCTACAATCAAACCTTCCTGAAAATTTAATTCACTCATCTGCTGCTCCTTTCTATCACAAAATTTCAAGGGGACATTGTCTTGCAATGTATTTATTGATTTATTTCTATCGCTTTTAATAATCGTGCGCCTATGTCACAAGCTATATTACAACCTATATCGCAAAATAGATCTTAGGATAATAGCCGACATGCCGATTATTAAAAATTATTAAAATTAATCGAATTGACGCTATTTTACGCTTTTTCTGAGTATTTAGCCGAAAAATTAATAAGCAATTGATCTAGCGCTTAGCCACTTAAGTTCTGATCACAAACCAATTTTGATACGATTGAGAATAATTTTAACAAATATACCCGCTAGTTCCCGTACAATAGAATGATCTATTTTTTGCAGTACGCTATTCTTTTTCCACTCTTATTAATGGGAAACATATGTCATCAGCAACACAGACTCAAACCTCGATTATTGACCCCGATAAACTCTTTATCCTTGCCGCCGGCATTGTGATTGATCCTCGCGGTCGATTACTCGTTGTCCGCAAACAAAATACCGAGAAATTTATGCTTCCTGGCGGCAAAATTGATCAAGGGGAAAGCCCCATAGAAGCGCTTATTCGAGAATTTAAGGAGGAGATTGATCTGACGATTGCGCCTAATCTAGCGAACTTCATCAAAACTTATGAAGCCCCGGCAGCGAATGAACCCGGTTACTTTATCCGCTCTAACCTCTTCTTTGTACTGCTACCCATGCCCGTTGAGATTACCCCAAGTGCCGAGATCGCCGAAGCAAAATGGATTACACCGCAAGATGTTGCCGGCATGAACCTTGCGCCTTTAATGGTGAGCTTTGTCATTCCGACTTGGCTCGATCTGCTTAAAGATGCTGGCGAAAGCTTAGGATTTGATACTCATTTAGATGCTTAATTCAGCTAAAAAAGCGTTGCCGGCATCATTAGACAATCGGCGTTATAATACCCGGATAAATATCACTTTTACTCATCACTGGATAAGGAGTTGAAATGGAACAACCTATTATTTTAGATCCTAAACAACCGGCGGATTCAGCAATTATTTGGCTTCATGGTCTTGGCGCTTCAAAAACAGACTTTCTACCTGTCGCCGAGATTCTACAGAAAGATCTATTACCTACAACCCGTTTTATCTTACCGCAAGCACCTGTACGCCCGGTAACGCTCAATAATGGCTTCCCGATGCCCTCTTGGTATGACATTATCGCCCTTACTTCTCCTCGTGAAATCAAACAATCAGAGCTTGATGAATCGGCACAATATGTGATCTCTTTAATCGAAGCGGAAAAAGCGAAAGGGATTCCCCTTGAGCGTATTGTTCTTGCCGGTTTCTCGCAAGGAGGTGCGGTGGTACTTCATACAGCATTTATCGCTTATGAAGAACCTGTTGGCGGCATGATGGCGCTCTCAACCTATAGCGCCACTTTCAACGATGAACTTGCCATTGGTGAGAATAAAACAGCCATTCCAACGCTTCATCTTCATGGACGACAAGATAATGTGGTGGATATTAATCTAGGACGCGCCGCAGAAACCTTCCTTCGTAGCCGAGGCATACAAACCACTTGGCACGATTATGCAATGGCACATGAAGTCATTAATGAAGAGCTACAAGATATCGCCGCATGGCTTGTGGCCCTACTGCATCCAGAAACAACCGAATCATAATAGATAACTTCATCACAATGGTTCAGCTGTTATAGCAATGAGCAGGCTCTTTGTAGTCTGCTTTTTCTATTCTGCCGAGTGATATATGTCAGCACGTAATTCCAAAAAAATTAAATTATAGTAAGATCGGTTCAAAATAAGCTCATTTAAATGCCGGCGCATCGATTGTAATAAGTAAGGAAGCGGTTCTATCCGACATCTTGCAAGTGTTGTTTAAAACCATTTTTCTTAAACCAAATTTACTATAAATCACTCTCGTTTATTATCTTTCATTTAACCTCAGACATATTTCTAAAGACCTTATAATCTATCTTTTCGATGTATCAAAACAAATTCTTTAGTCATTGAAGGCACTGACTCATTATTCACAGATGAAGTCACTCGAGGAATTCTTTTCAAAGGAATTTCTCTACTTAATAAATCCAACTTTATAAAATTTTTGGTTTCAAGATAAAGTGATGTAATATCTGTGAGATTAATATTGACCCCATCTACAGTACGGTTACCTAATGTCATAACGATATATTTATTTGTAACCCTACAAATATCATCCAAGGATAAAAAATAATCTGCAAAAAAACTTATAACCTTATCTTGTTTTCTTTCAGAAATTTTACTTAAATATGGATCTAAGAGCCTTTTACCTAACTCACTAATATTATTTTTCTTTCTTCCACCAAGACTCATTCTATCTATGCTTGAATAATTATCTAGCTCCCACCCTTCAAGATTAAGATCTCTTTCATCTATCCAAAATAAAGCTAAAGTCGAAAATTGACCATAAGTTACAGTTGTTTGGTTATCTCCATAAGGGGGGGATGTTATAGTCAAATCAATACTGTTATCAGGGATCTTTCGACCCAACTTCAATACATCCCCTTTCAATAAAGTCACATTTCTTATTTTAAGATTAAACTTTGGAGCATCCCTCAAAACTTGCTTCTTAAAATCACTTACTAGGTTATTTTTAAACTTCAAAATATCAGATTGTTGTTTTACATGAAGCTTATATGTTGATGATCTTGTATTGCTATACTTTCTTATAATATTTGATAAAACAACCCAAAAGAAGCTTCTATTTCGCTTACTTTTAATCTGCCCTATCGCCCACTTCACTTTTTTCAAAGTTTCAATAACATCTTTTCTAAACCATTTATCTATGTTGTTAAACTCAAAAGTATATTGAGGAGCTTCATTAATTAATGAAAATAATAGCTTAATATCTTTTTTAATATTATTAGTGACACCTTTGAGTTTAATATAAGTAATTAAATTAGCTAAAGGATTAATATCGCATCCGATGATCTCACATTCATTACCGAGTTTAGCTGCCTCATACAAAGCAGTACCTGAACCATGATATGGATCATAAACTGTCTTTATTTCATCTGAGATGAATAATCTCGCCATAATTTTATTTTGAACAGGAGCTATCATAGTTGCTGGATATAGGCTGACACCATGAATATCATTTTTTCTATAATCCCGAAATGAGATATTTATCATTTTGATATGATTCCTTTAACCTTCAAATGAGCATCAACTAATTGGGCATAATATCCTGCATATAATGCACTGTCTTTTAAGGTTTCAAGACTTACATGATCTGTACCTGTATGCGCCCCTAAATTAGAAAATGATACCTTTTTTTCAAAAAGTCCAGGGTCATCAAAAACATTCACCAGAACTCTATGTCTTGGAGCCAGAAGTGCCGTAACCTCACTAAAATGATTTTTATCTGTTTGAGTAATGGAAGTAACAACCTCTTTAACTTGCTCGTGAAGTTGATTACTATTTAATTTTTTCTCTGCATACTGCTGGTACCTATAAGTTGCCAAATCAAAGACAAGTCTAATAGATGATGAAATACAAATATCATAATCTTCATAGCTATAAGCTAATTTATTAATTTGCTCTATTAACCTATCAACACCAGGTGTCCTCACTGTGTAACCTGGTCTAAGAGGTTGAATAAATTTCTCTGTGCTTGTCTCACTACCGGTACCAAATTTTTTCTCCTTTTTCTTAAATCTCAACATTAAACTCTTACTAACCTCGAAAGCATTCCCTTGAAAATCCTTTTTAAAAGGATCGTTAAAGCTAAACTTAACGGACATCTGTTTAGTCGTACTTACAGGGGGAATATATGGAGAGGACACAAAACTACCATCTACAAATATTTTAATTTTCTCGATAGACACATCATTCTCTAGACTATCCTTTGCATTCACAAAATAATCATATAGATTTATTGAGTCCGACTCTTCATCAAAAGAGAGAGTCTCTTTATCTTGGGTCAGAGTTATAATTGGATCGCTTTCTTTGTAAAGGTTTAACTGCGTTTCTTCTAACAATAACTCATCATCCTGCTCAGGAATTAACTCTATTGGAGGCGCATCTACTGTTGATGGCTCGCCAGTAGGCTGAGAGTTGACCTGCGGAATTTCTACTGCATTTTTATCCTGAGATATCCCCTCCTCTTCACTTAGCTGTATTTCTGTTAAAAACTCTTTTCCTTTTTCTTGGATCAATTCATTCAATTTATTTACAATATCTTTAAGTTTCTTATTAAAAGAATTTTGTATTAAATCTGTTCGTTCATTGTTAAATTGAAGATCTGGATTAGTACATACAACTCTTACAAACCCAGTAAGTTGGGGAAGAGTTTTGCTACTTTTTATCTTTCGTGTAATTGATGGATCAAAAAACTGATCATTATTGAACATAACACCATTAATATAAGTTAAAGGAAATAATTCACCTCTCTTGTTATAGAAAATCTCATCGATTTTTTTTATACCTCCTCGCTTTAACGAATAAGCATTTATATGAAATTTAATAGCCGTATCTTTTATATCGTCAGGAAAAGGATACTCTATCGCTTTAGCTCGCCCATTTTTGTTGGTGAAAATAATTTTACCGTTCTCAGAGTCATAATCAATATCTAAAACCTTCGCTTCATCGTGTTCTTTATTTAATACGCTAGCAGGACTAGACACCATTGGAAATCCTTTTTCACGGCGGAATCCAATTCCTAGCGCAACACTTACTTAAGGAGTAAAATGTTGCCATGAACTATTCAAGATTATCACTTAATGAACGGATCAATATTGAAGTTGGTATACAACTTAATAAAAGTATTCGAACCATTGCTAAAGAGCTAAACCGATCGCCTTCGACAATTTCCAGAGAGTTAAAAAGAGTTGAGGATAAAGATCACTATGCTGCAACAAAGGCACAGTACGCCTATTTACAAGCTAGAAAGAGATGCGCCCCTGATGAAAAACTAACGCCAGGAACGGTCTTATTTGGTTTTGTGGAACAGTGTTTACGTGCTAAATTATCTCCTGAACAAATATCCGGGGTACTTAAAAAGATGGCTAATTCTAGTTACTATGTTTGCCAAGAAACAATCTACAATGCCTTGTATGCTTTACCCGTTGGCCAATTAAAAAAAGAATTACTCCAATGTTTAAGGCAAGGACGTACCACACGAAAACCCCGAAAAGGAACTGTGGATAGAAGAGGGCAAATTCCTGATTTAGTAAGTATTCACTTACGTCCTCCAGAAGTTGAAGATCGTTTAACACCTGGACATTGGGAAGGTGATTTGATCAAAGGAAAAGGCAACGCTTCAGCTGTCGGCACATTAGTTGAGCGCACTAGTGGTTATGTTATGTTAATCAAAATGGAAGATGCAACCGCAACCTCTGCCGTTATAGGGTTTAGCGCAGCACTCAATCGAGTACCTTTAACATTTGCACGAACAATGACCTATGATCGAGGGAAAGAAATGGCTTATCATGCTCAGATCACGCAAAATACGGGAGTTGCTATCTACTTTTGTGATCCCCATAGCCCCTGGCAAAGAGGGAGTAATGAGAATATCAATGGTTTGATACGACAATACTTGCCCAAAGGGACAGATCTTTCTATTCATAGTCAGGAAGAGCTTGATGAAATAGCGCTATCACTCAATAGTCGACCTCGAAAACGCTTTAATTTTAGATCGCCTATCGAAGTTATTACAGAACTATTTCACAAGGAATATGAAGCTACTCAGATGACGAAACATTAACTGTTGCGTTAGAAATTGGAACTCAAGCACTATTACCATCTTTATTAATTAGATTTATTGAGACTTCCATATCCTCTGCATAAAAGTATTTTACAATTTTTTTGGAATTTTCACCTTCTAAAAAAAATGAATAAATATAATTGATTTCACTGTCCAACTCGAAAGATATCGTAATAGTTGTTCCCTGAAATACTCTATTACCGGCTTCTAACGGTATCTTAATTTTAGAGATATCTGACAGCTTAATTATCTCTGCTTTATTCACCGTTATCTTATAACTCCCACCTTCAAACATTGTGTCCCATGTGACTAAATCTCCAAATTTAAAAGCGCAAAATAAACCTAAACCCTTTGATCCTTGAGTATATCTAGTGATAGTTTTTTCACCTTCACGAAATTCAAACTCCCTACCATACTCTTTGCCACTCTTAGCTATATGCAAAAGAGACTTAAAATTTTCTTCAGATATGCCTGTTCCATTATCTTCTACAATTAACTGTTTATTTTTCTTATCAAAAACAATGTTAATTTTCGTTGCCTTAGCATCATAGCTATTCTTCATTAACTCACCTAAAGCAAACAAATGGCTAGATACCTGCTTTGAAAGCTCATTTATAATTTTCCCATCTACCTGAAATCCTATTTCTTTGAAATTATTTTTTAACTGGCGCTGAACCATTTTAAACACTCCTATCTATTTAATAAATTTAACTTAACTCAACAAACAATAAGCCATCGTAATTAAAACTCATATAGAAATCTTAATATCAATTATATAATTATTTTAAGTTATATTTTTTTTAAATAAATCAAAACATAGTGTTACTATTGGTAGTATCCTCTTTATCCCTTCTTAGCAGCCTACCTCTAGACAGAATTTATCTAAAACTTATGACAACCAAAACCTACTACAACAACGAATCTGAATCCTTTTTTGAAAATACTTTCTATGTGGATATGGAACCACTCTATCGTGCATTCCTTCGTTATTTGCCGGCAGAAGGAATCATTCTTGATGTGGGTTGTGGCTCCGGTCGAGATGCGCTCTATTTCTCTCAAAAAGGTTATCAAGTTGAGGCTTTTGATTATTCAGAAGCGCTTGTGAAATTGGCGCGGGAAAAGACTAAGCTCGATATTCAAGTAGGAAGCTTTTATGAGATCACAGCAAAGAATCAATATGCCGGTATTTGGGCTTGTGCTTCGCTTCTTCACTGTGAAAGAGATCGTTTGCCAGAGGTTTTACAATCATTGATTGATGCGCTTCAAAATGGAGGCGTCTGTTATCTCTCTTTCAAATATGGCTCAGAAGATCGAGAGAAAGAGGGACGACACTTTACCGATCTTAATGAAGAGCAGATGGCTCAATTATTAAGTCCGCACAAAAACATTCTGCTATTACAACAATGGATTACATCAGATAATCGACCCGATAGAGATGATGAGTGGCTCAATATTATTTTTCAAAAAAGAGGAGATTAGAGCGTGATTACAACAGAGATCATTCAAGAGAATTTAGCGGAATCATTACCGATTCCATCCGCCGAAAAACAGTTAGCGTTTCTCAATAATATTCAACAATTAATTAGCTTTGCTGATACAACAGCAACCTATAAATATGCCCTTCTCTTAAGTATCACGCGCCTTGCTATTGAACAGGGGAAACCCACTGGCGATCGTCTTGTCTTAAAGTTTTCTGATATTGCCGATAAATTTATCGAACTCTATTGGAATCAAGCAAAACCTTTTCATTTTCAAGAGCAAGAACCTTTTATCCTCTTTCAAAGCAATATATCTCAAGCTGCAATCATTAGACGTTTAACAGAAGCACAAGAAAAATATCGCACCATTGCTAGAGCTCGTTCCGATAAAGATGCGTGGAATAAATTAAATAAAGCGGCCGTTCAGATCATTAAAAACAATCCGATTTGGCGCTTACAATATATTCAAAAAGAATCTTTTGAGTTTCTCTACAATTACGATCAATCCACTTCTACAGAGATTACGCTTCTTCCCAATGTGATGTATTGCCTTCGAACCTTCAATCTTATTATTGAAGAGCTTTGCCAAAAAGCATGGGTCGATACGGTGCGATTAAATAAACAAAATGCCCATCTCTTAGATTCTCTACCTGACCTTGATACTTTCCTCTTTGAAACTGATCGCAACCAACTCAGCAAAGTACAGCCGATCTTACAAGAGATTCAAAATAATCGTTGTTTCTATTGCAATAAACCGATGCAGAGCCGATCAGCCGTTGATCATTTTATTCCTTGGTCACTCTATCAAGTAGACACAGCACATAACTTCGTACTGGCTGATCATAGTTGTAATAGTAAGAAGAGTAACTTCCTTGCAGATCTCGACTTCTATCAAAAATGGTTAGAGAGAAACCTCGAATATGATGTATTTATCACTGAAGAGATCAGCAAAATAGGATTTATTGCCGATCGTATCCGTTCAGAATCTATTGCTAATTGGGCTTATACTCAAGTGCAGAATAAAAATGGGCTCTCTTATTGGGCACCGGAATAAGAAAGTCCTTAGAAAAATTGGAAAATATGGCTTTCTTGTAGATCGTGAACGATCAGAATCGATTGCTAGAAATTACTATTTTCATGCCCAAAAACTACACGATGACAATGGATTTTGGCGACCTAAATCGACTTAATATCGAAAGATTATCAACATTCATTTAGTGCCATAACCCCAACGATTATCCCCCATTTTTAATATCTATATTCTAGGATTATCTAAGATCTGTGAGTAATAATTATTTTTCTAAAATTTTCGCAAATAAGATTGCAGCTCACCGATCGCTTCTCTATAGTAGCCTCTACCATAAACTGGGTGTGCTATTTTCTAGCTGCTGTCGGCTATCAGAATACTGATCTCTCAACGAAGAATATTGCACCCGTTCCTTATCTTTTTTCACTGAAAAGTCGCGATTTTATGAATAAAAAACTCTTTCTCACGATGCTGCTTTCACTCTCGAGTGTTGGTTTTGCTCAATCTTATTATGATAAACTCAGTCTTGGTTTAGGCGTTGGTTATCAACAGAAACCTTATATTGGTGATAATTCGGATTGGGTGCCGGTACCTCATCTTGAATATCAATCAGGTCCATTCTTTATTAAAGGCTTAAAACTTGGCGTAAATGTCATGGAGTTTTCCCAAACGAAAGTGGATCTTCACCTCAACTATCAAGCGCTGAACTTTAAACCCGGCGATTCTCATTGGCCTTATAGTGGCTTGGATAAACGTAAATCCACGATCCAATTAGGGGCCGGCATTAATCATCAATTTGATAATAACGTCTTTATTAGTGGCGATATCCAAGGGGATATTTTAGGACGCAGTAAAGATGTCGTTGCGAATGCCAATATCGGCTATGTTTATCGCGTGAATGATCATTTCACTTTAGTGCCAAGAGCAGGATTAACCTGGGATGATAAGAAACATAACCGCTACTATTATGGGGTTTCAGCAGAAGAATCTGCACGCACCGGCATTCATCAATATCGTCCGGGAAGTTCAGTAACGCCGCATATCGGGATCGGTATGGCTGTGAAAGCGACTGATCGTTTTCATGTCTTTGGTGGTATGGAATTTCAATTTCTCCCAGGTGATGTGAAAGATAGCCCAATGACCAAGCGCTCTACCTTAAGTAGCTTTGCTTTAGGATTAAACTATAATTTCTAAATTTTTAGACTTCTAAAATGATGATTGATTCTATAATCAATCCATAAAAGTGATCACAAAAACGCCAAACAATTGATGAACTGTTTGGCGTTTTCTCATTTTATTGCTTTATTTGACACTCTATCTCATTCAATTACGCTTGATCCACGGACTTTTCTTGTTGTAATGATTGCTGTAACCGCTTGTAATATCGATATAATCCCCAGAGTGCTAATAATCCATAAGCCCCCATTAGGATGATGACATTAATGACTTCCGACTGAATATTATGGATACCGCCGCCCATCTGATTGAGCGTAATCATGCTGGTAATCCCTGGAAAAACGGGGAAGATATAAGTGATCCACTCCAATAACGGCGGGACTAACTCCTTAGGCCAGCTCATGCCGGATAAGAAGAAGAGAAGCATACTTGATGGCATAATAATCAAAAATACATCATCAAACTTCCGGAAGAATTGCCCGAAGAAGATTCCCATAAAGATCGTACTTGATAAAAATGGGATGGCAAAGAGTAAAATCCGCGGAATCGTACCATGAAATGGGAGTTGATAATAGATCGGTGTTAGCCCCATATAAGCCACAAAAATCACTAGACTCACAATAAAGTAAGCCAACCATTTCCCGATTAAGACAGAGAAAGCCACCGCAAAAGGTGCTGTTTTTTCATTACTCACAAGCGCTTTATCAAAGTTTGAGCGCCGACCTAGAATAATAGAGATCACGACCGCAAGGAATAGACATTGATAAACAATCAACACATATACCGGAGGAATCACGTAGGTTGCATAGCCATTTTGCGGGTTATAGAGCGGTACAAATACCGGCGTGATTGGCGTACTGTTACCAAGCGCAATCGCCGGATCAACACCCATCCCGATCTGCTTCGCAGCCCCAATTTCTCGGCTATAATTTTTCACAACCGATTGCACGGCCGAAGAGATCTTACTATAGATAATGACATAACTTGCATCTCCATAATAAGAGAGCGCACCAGAGCGACCACTTAAAATATTCTGTTCAAAATCTAAAGGAACCCAAATAATCGCGTAAACATCGCGATTACGCATCAGATGTTCTGCCTCGTCCATCGTCGAAACATATCCCACAATATTAATACTATCGGTGGCATTGAGTTTACGAATAATCTCTCGGCTCATCGTCGAGTTATCATGATCGACAACAATCGTCGGCGCTTCTCGTACTTCCTCATTATTATAAGGAATAGGATAGTAGAAGAAGTAGAGAATCGAGCCAGAAATTAAAATACTCAAGACCGCTTCCACACGAAAGATATTCAAAAACTCATTGAAGAAGACTTTTAAAGTTGTTTTAAACACGTTTTGCTCCCTTTTTGAGTAGGTGCATCCGTAGCGCCACCAAAAGATAGATCACAATACCAATAATCACCATCCATAGAATAGGCTCTAAGTTATAAGGTAATTCATGACCTCGAAGCGTCTGATCCTGCCGGATCTCTGAATACCAAGTAATCGGTAAAACAGCCCCCCAAGCAATGGCATACCAGCTCATCGCGATTCTTGGGAAGAAGAGCCCAACAAACCCGAATGCAGGTGAAGAAAAACTACTTGCAGCACCATAGTTAATGACTTTTTGCGGTAACCAAAGCGTGAAAAACATCGCCCATAACTGTGCGGTAAAGATAAAGATCACCGTTCCCACATAGAGAATTGTTAATGAGCCACGTACGGGAAGACCAAAGAAGAGAATTAGCACCGCATCAAGGATCATATGAACAATCACAAACCATAAGAGATAAGGGAGTGTCTTATTGATGATATAGCGCATAAAAGAACCATTAGCCATCGCAAGCGGTACGGCAAGACCGCCGGCCTTATATTTATCCCGCGCGACAGTGTAGACCATTGTCATCATAATTAAGATTTGCAACAGCGTCGGCACAACACCATTGACTAAGGTATAAACATAGTTGAGCGTGGGATTAAAGACAGGATGCGTTTCAAGCTTAATCGGTGAGAGTTGTTGCTCTGCGATTTTACGCGCAACCCCTTGCTTAAGCATGGTATCCGTCTGATACTCTGCAATAATTGCTGCTAAAGTCTGCATAAAACCTTTATTCAACGTACTGCCAACAGACATATATTGTTGATTATAGAAGGTCGTAATCTCGGGTGAATTATTGCTTAATAGATTCTTTTCAAAATCGCTTGGAATAAAGAGAATTCCGTAGACTTCGCCGGAAAGTAGCGCCTGCTTGGCATCAAAAAGCGAGTTATCCCGTTTAGCAATGAGAATTTCAGGCTTAGCAGCCATCTTCTGAATCACTTCTCTCGATGCGACACTTCGATCCATATCCACGACTGTGATCGGCGCTCTCTCGATCACACCTTGTTGAAAGAGATATGTAAAAAAGAGCACAACCAGCAAGGGGTAACAGAAGAGCGCAAAAGCCAAGGGCTTTGCGCGAAAAATGACGCGTATCTCCCGAAAGAGCAGCGAAAAATAGTGCTGTTTAACAGCCGTTTCTGTAACACGTTGTTCCATCTAATAACCTGATCTAGCAAGGATCTATAAAGGCTCTATAGGGGCGATGAGCAGATCATCGCCATCTGCTCATCTAAAGAAAGCAACCTCTAGAGATCTCAATGGGTAATTTCAAGGGATCTATTGAACGTGACGACGTGATTTCCAATCAGCAATCACGCTCATGCCCGGCAATAGGCCTTCATCTTTATTCACAGGTCTTGCACGCACTTCAAAAGTCCGTAGATCGAAATCGCCGGTTGCTTTTGTCGCCTGCCAGTTCGCAAACTGTCCTAAAGGATTGATCGCTTGAATATAGACATCGATACTCTTTTTAAGTGCCGGCACATAGATATTAAAATGATCGCCCACCGCCGCATAATTGAGATAATCTTCCCGAATATTGAAGGTTAACCATAAATCATCCATATTCACAATCGAATAGAGCGGTGTTCCTGGGTTATAGAGTTGTCCTACTTCGGCGACTCGTACAGTCACCTGCCCATTTGCCGGTGAATAGACCGTTAGAGTTTCATAATCATTTTTAACTTGATTAAGAGCCGCAAGTGCTTGATCTACCTGAGCATCCGCTAAACGCTTCTGTTCAATACTACTACCATTCACAGCTAGTTCATAATTTGCTTTTGCAGCAGATGCGGCATCTACTGCGGCACTAAAAGAGTTTCGTGCAACATCTAAGTTTTGTTGGGAAATCCCACCTTTGGGCGCTGCTTGCTCCATTCGTTCAAGGTTACTTTTCGCAAGTGCAAGGTCCGCTTCCGCCTTTTCATATTGTGCACGCATCGCTTCAATCGTTTCAGGGCGAGTACTATAGACCACATCACGATTAGCAACTGACACATTATATTGCGCTTGTGCCGTGGCTAGTTGCTTCTCAAGTGCAGGGCTTTCTAGTTTTAGAAGGAGATCCCCCTTCTTAATTTTATCCCCTAATTCAGCATGTAATTCCGTAGCACGACCTTGTACTCGCACAGAAATATCGACACGGTTTGCCGCGACTTCCCCTTGGAAGACAAGCTCTGGTCGATGATTAGAGATATAGTAGAGCGTAACAATAAGTAGGACAATAATTCCCACCAAAATTGCGACAGTTTTTTTGATATTTTGCATAGGATTAAACCTTAATTGATCGTTATCCAAAGAGTAAATCTAATAAAAATTAGGTTTCATATAATAACACGATCGCCGTGAATAGAGTTATTCCTAGCTCACAACAGTTATATAACCATTTATGTGGAACGTCATACAAAATATAAATTACCTTTTTATATCAAAAGGTTATTCGAATTTTATTTTGAGGTTATTCGATATTCATTTAAAATCTTTTATGATATTTATTTATCATAACCATAAAGATCATAAAGCAAATTATCATAATGAAGTGGATAAACCTTCTAAATTAATACTCGAACGAAAATCAGTAATTAAGTCCGCAACAATATTAGCGCTGCCGGCAGCTAAGGTAAATCCTAAGCTACCATGGCCGACATTCAACCATAAATTGCGATATTGAGTTCGCCCTAAAATAGGGGATCCTTTCGGCGTTGCAGGACGTAGACCGCTCCAAGCTCGCGCCTGATCTAATCCTTTAATTTCGGGAAACGTTGCTTGAACCTGCGTTTTAAGGGCATCTATTCGCCGAGTTCTAATGCCATTCTTGTCATATCCGATATCCACCATTGCGGCAATACGTAATCGATCCCCTAATTGTGCATAAACGGTTTTATGGGCATAATCGGTCACGCTTAAGGTGGGGATGGTTTGCGCTGCAAATTGGGATTCAGCATTTTCAAGTGTTAAGCTGTAGCCTTTTAGCGGATAGATCGGTAGATCAATCTTCAGAGGTTTGACTAACGCTCGACTCTCATTGCCGGCACAGATCACTAGGTGTTTCACTAGTATCTCCCCTTGAGACGTTTGCAATGCAACAACCCGCCCTTCTCGCGCGACTAACTGATTCACCTTGCAATCCGTCACTAAAGTAAATTGTGAAGAGCGCTGTAGATAATCTAAGAGCGATAGGCAGTAAGTGTAAGAATCTGCTGTTTCATCAAAAGGGGCATAGATTCCGCCTTGAATATCAGAATGAATATCTATTAATGCCGGTTCTAATTCACATACCTCATCGGCATTTAAAATCTGTTGAAATTCAGGATCGATGTTCTCCTTCGCATGCGTGAAATCAGGTGCACTACGATGAAGAATCAATTTTCCAGAACGTTGCCAATGAAAATCCTGTGTCAAAACCTCTCGGCGCCAGTGAGTTAAAATCGATTGACTATAGAGCGATAACCGTAAGAGGTGAGCCTCTGTGATCTGATGTTGTCGCCTATTGCAAGCGCGCATAAATTGCAATAACCAACGCCACTGAGTGAGCGAGGGTTGTAGCCGCATATTAAGTGGGGAGCTAATCCTCCCCATCCACTTAATCCCTTGCCAAATCACGCCCCGATCGGCTAAGGGTGAAACATACCGATAACTTAGTTGACCCCCGTTAGCAAAGCTTGCGCCTTGCCCAACGCCATCTTCAGCATCTAAGAGCGTCACATGCGCCCCTTTTAGAATGAGCGCTAATGCTGTCGATAGGCCAATTACTCCTCCACCTACAATAGTGATATATTTTGCCATCTTTTATTATTTAAACCTCTAAGATCGGTAAGGATCATTAAAGAGGATTTAAAAGATAACCACAATTGACATTATCGTGATTGGTATAACTTTTGGTTATGCTCTTTAAGCCGCTTCTGTAAAAAGCGATGCAGTAGTCGCTGATAATCTTGGGCAATTTTACGCAAGGGACGCTCTGCTTGGTGCATAATACAGAGATCCAACATCAAAGGCTCCGACAATGGATGAATCATCGATAACGGCAGAACTTCCATCGCCGAAAAGATATCACTAATCGTGCAACCAATCCCCCGTTTTACAAATTCTGCCGCCATATAATAAGTATGCACATTCAGCTGCGGCGTTTTAAAGGTGCGATATTGGTGAATTAACATCGAAAGAGAATCTGCACCAGGATTGATCCAACGCGATTCATCAATCGCTTCTACCGGCATCTGATCGCCATCAATAGGAGAAGCATCAAGATACACAAGTGGTACCTTAGCGATCGGAATCGATGAGATTCCCTGCTCTTTAAGCGGCTTAAAGCTAATAGCGAAATCGAGCTGATAGCTATTGAGTAAACGTAATAATTCGGTTGTATGATAGGTACTCACCTCAATATTACCCTGAGGGTGTAATCGGATAAATTCAGCAGTCACTTCTGGGATTAAACTTAATCCTAGGCTCGGCAAACAGCCAATCGAAAGATCGCCCTGAGGTTTTTCAGCTAGATTCTCAGCAATGGCTTGAAAACCACTCAATTCCTCATAAACCGTTTTGGCTTTATCGTAGAGAATCAGCCCCTCTTTAGTCGGAATTAACTTCCCCCGTACACGTTCAAAAAGAGGATAGCCCAAGCGCATCTCCGCATGCTTAATCGTTTTACTCACCGCAGGTTGCGAGATATTGAGCATATCCGCGGCTCTTGAAATAGATCCGCACAGCATTACTGCGTAAAAAGCCTCTAAATGGCGCGCATTCATATCGATCCTTTCTCATCAATTATTCTTCAGAATATAAGGTTATGATACAAGATCGTACAAGAAAAGGCGGATTGAGATGATTGATTCTAAATAAAATCATTAACTAGTTCACAATTGACAATCAACTCTCTGTTTGTATTATAGTAATAAATTATATATATAATAATATAAAGAGATAGATATAATCATATTCTAAAATTAAGGTGAATCCTATGTCCCATCCTTCTGATCGCTACAAACTGCCTCCGCAAGCACTCCATATTTTAGTACCGCTATTTCTCTCCTGTAGTATGTCCTGTATTGTCTCATTAGTGAGTACACTGATGAGTGTCGGCTTCTCAGGATTTGTCTTTATAGAATGGTTAGGTGCTTGGATGTTCTCTTGGCTCATCGCCTTTCCTTCGGTGCTAATTTTACTACCTATCGTCCGCAAATTAGCGATGTTTTTTATCAAAAAAACATTATAAAGTCGTTGTGATTGCATTGTTTTAACGCAATTTTATAAAAAGTTCATCGCCTTGAATAAGAACAGTTAATGGCTCTAAATTACCAATTTTAATACTCTGATGGAATCGGAAAAAGTTCCGCATTACATATCGGTTATTCTCTTTTCCTTTACCTAGCTGGCTCCATAAAAAATAACTCATCCACATACCATGACAAAAGATAATACTTCCATCTTCAAGTGTTTTGAGCACCTGGGTAAAGTCAATAACGCGTTTAGCAAACTCATTAAACGTCTCCGCACCCTTCCCAAATCGGGCATTTGGATCGGATTCAACCCAGTATTTACGAGTTAACGGCACTCTCTGCTCACCTGTTAATCCTTCTACTAACTCAAAACTAATTGTATTGAATTCATTTAATTGCGCTAAAGGCTGAGGCTCTAGATTGAATTTAGTGCATAATGGCTTCGCTGATTGTTTTGTTCGTATAAACTCGGATATATAAATCTTTGTTGGCTTTTCAACAATTGACTGAGCCAAAATTTTCGCTTTTTGTTGACCTTCATCTGTAATTGATATCTCTGCATTAGGTTTACTGATACCGCCAATATTTGTTTCACTCTCTGCATGTCTATATATCGTAATTTTCTTCATCGTAGTCATTCACCATCTATCTAATCCATAAATTTTGATCAATACAAAACGCTAAGCCATTTTTCATAGCTTAGCGTTTTTGTATATCATTAAAAATTAAATATAATCAACACACATTACGTGAATTATATTTACTCAACATCTTTCATTGTTAAACGGATACGGCCTTGACGGTCAATCTCAAGTACTTTTACTTTCACTACTTGACCTACCGCTAAATGGTCGCCGACATTAGAGATACGCTCTTCTGAAGGGATTTGTGATACGTGAACCATACCATCTTGACCAGGGCGAAGATTTACAAATGCACCGAAGTCCATGAGACGAACAACCGGCGCTTCATATACTGAACCGATTTCGATATCAGAGGTAATCTCTTCGATACGTTTTTTCGCAGCTTCTGCTTGATCATTATTCACTGCAGAGATACGCACTTCACCACTATCTTCGATTTCGATAATAGCACCCGTTTCTTCCATAATAGCACGAATTGTTACGCCGCCTTTACCGATCACATCCCGAATCTTATCCGGATTGATACGAATAGTCGTGATGCGTGGTGCAAATTCAGAGATTGAATCCCGTGATTCACTGATCACTTTATTCATCTCATCGAGAATATGCAATCTTGCCACTTTAGCTTGTGACAATGCAGTATCCATAATCTCTTTTGTGATGCCATCAATCTTGATATCCATCTGAAGCGCTGTAATACCCTCTTTTGTTCCAGCGACTTTAAAGTCCATATCGCCAAGATGATCTTCATCACCAAGAATATCGGTCAATACAGCGTATTGTTCGCCTTCTTTAATAAGCCCCATCGCAATACCGGCAACAGGTGCTTTTAAAGGTACACCGGCATCCATAAGCGCAAGTGAGCTCCCGCAGACTGAGGCCATTGAGCTTGAGCCATTGGATTCTGTGATTTCAGAGACAACACGAATCGTGTATGGGTACTCATCCATATTCGGTAATACCGCAGCAACACCGCGTTTTGCCAAGTTACCATGACCAATTTCACGGCGTTTTGGTGAACCTACACGCCCTGTTTCACCTACTGAATATGGAGGGAAGTTATAGTGCAGCATAAAGCTCTCTTTATACTCACCTGAAAGCGCATCGATAATTTGTGCATCACGCTCAGTACCTAATGTTGCGACCACCATTGCTTGCGTTTCACCACGAGTGAAGAGTGCAGAACCATGAGTGCGTTTTAATACACCAACGCGCGATACGATAGGACGAACCGTTTTAGTATCACGACCATCGATACGTGGCTCGCCGGCAATAATTTGACCACGAACGATATCCGCGCTAATACGGCCAATTTCAGCCGAGACTTCTGCTGCTGTAAAACTATCTTCATCATCAGAAACTAGGGCTTCAATCGCTTTCTCTTTTGCTGCATTAATAGCCGCACCACGATCTTGTTTAACGGTAATTTTGAATGCCGCTTCTAAATCTTTACGCGCAATATCTGATACTGCAGTTTGTAGCGCAATATTTGCCTCAGGCGCTTCAAATGGGAATGGATCATTACCCACTTTATCTGCAAGCGCTTTGATATTTTCGATCACCACTTGGAATTCGTTATGACCAAACATCACAGCGCCGAGCATCACTTCTTCACTTAAAAGATTCGCTTCAGATTCCACCATCAATACTGCATTTTCAGTACCGGCCACCACTAAATCAAGATCAGACGTCTCTAGCTCTGTACGTGTTGGGTTAATGATATATTGACCATTTTTATAACCAACGCGCGCAGCACCTAATGGGCCATTGTAAGGTAATTTTGCGATAGAAAGAGCCGCCGATGCACCGATCATAGCCACGATATCTGTACTAATTTCTGGGTTGATTGATACAACCATCGCCACGATTTGCACTTCATTGGTGAATGCTTCGTGGAATAGTGGGCGGATAGGACGATCGATCAGACGTGAGATTAAGATCTCTTGCTCAGACGGACGCCCTTCACGACGGAAGAAGCCACCCGGGATTTTACCGGCTGCATAGGTTTTTTCTTGATAATCCACTGTTAATGGAAAGAAGTCGCGACCAGGATCTGCGCTTTTTGCAGCTACAACAGAGACAAATACGGTTGTGCCTTCCATATCCACCATAACCGCAGCGGTTGCTTGACGCGCGATTTCCGCAGTTTCGATCGTAACCTTACGACCACCATAGGTAAATTCTTGTACGATTGGTTCTAATTTCATAATTTCCTCTTATTTTTAATTCTCAAAGCCTTTAATAAAGCCTATAGAATCTAAGGGAACTGTTTTAGTGCTCTGACTGACAAAGATCATCACAGAGCCTTAAAACAGTGCCCCTATAGATATCTCTATTAAAGGCCAACATAACAAATCGATTATCGATCTGTTTTACCACTATTTTTCTGCGAAGAATTCTCCCTGATCACTCATTGAGTATAACTTCACAGTAAAATATATAAAAAACCCTCACATAAAGCTTATGCGAGGGCTACATTTCACAGACAGATTACACCTAGCGCATAGATTGTGTGCGAAATATAATCTGCGAGAAACTGCATCTTTATCAATTAACGACGTAATGATAAACGATCGATAAGATCTTGATAACGACCTAGATCTTTTGATTTTAAGTAGGTGAGCAATTTACGACGTTTGTTTACCATTTGAAGAAGACCACGACGTGAGTGATGATCTTTCTTATTCACAGCAAAATGCGCTTGAAGTGCATTAATATTGAATGTTAAAAGTGCAACTTGCACTTCTGGTGAACCTGTGTCGTTTGCGCCACGACCAAAATCTTTAACGATCTCTGCTTTTTTCTCAACTGATAACATAAATTTAAACTCCAAAATAATATAAAAGTGTCAATGGCGATGACAGCATTTACTGCCGGCATTATAGTATGATTCCGTTAAAATACCAAACTAATTCCATTGCCTATTTAAATTATCGCCTGCTTGTAATCCAAGCTTTTCAGCCATACCGGCATTAAGTTCAAGCACATACTTCCCCGGCGCTTTTGAGGGATAAGATGGACAATGAGCACTCTTGCAAGGCTCAGCAGTTACGATATCGACAATCTCGCCATTTTCGGCAATATAGATAATATCTAATGGAATCAGCGTATTTTTCATCCAAAAAGAGAGTGGCTGCGTGGCTGGAAACATAAAGAGCATTCCCCGATCTTCCGGCATTGATTCTCGATACATCAAGCCTTTAGCCTGTGCATAGCCATCTAGCGCTAACTCCACTAAAATAGGTTGCCCACCGACAATCATCTCCCCTTCCCGTAACCCAGAAATAGGTGATAAGCCAAAGCTTGGTTTGACAATACCCGCACGATTTTGTTGGAAGGCCACTAGATCAGGACTCTGTGTCACCGCTTGTTGGCCAATGGCAAAGTTATTAGTGACTATTAATAGCCCTAATGTGCCAACCACCGCCAGTAGTAATGTCCGTTTCCACAGCTTGATCGATTTTTGTATCTCTGATAGTCCCATATTATGCTTCGTCCTCCTCATCATCCCAATCAGCACCTTCGGCCATCTCTTCATCTTCGCAGAGTAAAATGCCATCATTCACTAACTGCACCAGAAATTGCTTGGCAACATCAGAGCTTAAAGCCTCTTCAAGTGCTTCATATTCCAAAAATTCTGAATTCACAATGTAGGTGACAAGCGCCTTTTCTGACTTCGGTAGTGAGTACGATTTACCGGCAGCAAAGAGATAGATTGCATCATTGATCTCACGATGTAACAGTGTAATGCCGGGATGTACTTCAAGCGCGCCGCCATCATCTAAGAACTCAACGAGTGATTCTTCATCCATCGGCTCATCGAGGGGCTCCGGCGCTTGAAACATCTTAGGTTCAGTAATGAAAGCCCCAAACCATTCACTCACCATCTCCCGATTATGGGTTAAGCTCTCTTGTAATACCGCCATCACTCGATCAATCGCATCATCTGTTAAATGACCATATTCTGAAGAGACCGGCAGCGTAGGATCGCTAAAACGGGCATCCTCAGCAATCTTATCAAACTGCATTTCGATAAAATCGCGGAACATCTCCCGATGCTTCGGTGCGCGAAAGCCCACAGACCAGGTTACACTGCGACCAATATTCACGCCGTAATGACCAATTCTCGGGGGTAGATAGAGCATATCGCCAGGCTCCACAATCCACTCTTCATCCGCTTTGAAATTCTCAATCAGACGGATATCCACACCATCGACAAAGTCATCTTCGGAGACCGGCGCATAGCTAATCTGCCAACGCTTCTTTCCCATTCCTTGAATCAAGAAGACATCATAATCATCCCAATGGGCACCGACATTGCCCCCATCTTCCCCAAGGCTCACTTGTAGATCATCTAAACGCCAATTGGGAATAAATTGAAACGGCGCAGTCATCGCTTTTAATTCCGGTAGATTCTTCTCCACATCATTAATCACGAGCATCCATTTCTTATCTTTAAGGGACGCAAAATCATCCTCTACAGCCGGCCCCATCTTCAATTGCCATGGGCGCTCTCCCCCTGATTCAAAGATAAAACGAGAGGGGATAAAAGGCTCTAACGCTAACCCGGCAATCTCATCAGCATCAATCGGATCTTCAAAATCAGGAAATGCATTTTTAATAAAGAGGGGTTTCTTCTGCCAGTATTCAGTTAAAAATTCTCGAGCAGTCAAGCCACCTAAGAATGAAAGGGGTTTATCTTGTGTCATAATATCTATCGCTTTTTCAAAAATTAATATATCGCTATATCTATCTATCTATATCTATCTATATCTTGTATCAGATAATGATACTCGAATGAGTAGTAGAAAGACTATTAAAATAATAAGAGATAGTACGCTATTTTCAGCATAAGCTTACGCCTCTTCACCCTTATTTTGATCTACCACAATAATGCGATGTCTCCATTCTAGTCTGCAAATAGATCTGTTATAGTATGGCAGGGCAACTCCTCATTGATGAGTTCTGTCATCTTTTGTAACCACATTAAGCCAAGCTCTATGAAAAAAAGAATTCTCTCACTATTACTCCCAATATTCTTCAATACCCCCTTCGCTCTCCAAGCGCAGATTGTGTCTCCTTACACCATAGCGCAATATCAAGAGGAAGCATGTCTTTCTAATCAGCAGAATGAGGATGAGTGCTCAATCATCGATTTATCGCTCCCTATTTACAAAGATCAACCTTGGCTTAATACTTATATTGTCCATAATCTAGTTGGGAATTCTCAGTTTCAGATCGATCAGCCGATTGAAATACAGATCAAGCAATTCTTGAGCAGAGCCATTGCCGATATGATTGAGTATGATGCTGAATATGACTCGATAGAGACGCAATTTTTGGGGCAAACGATTACCCCTAAAGGTCATTTTCAACACTTTTTTGCACTTGTGAATAGCAATGAAACCTACTTTAAAGGCGCAGCCCATGGTAATAGCGAACAAACGCTCTATCTCCTAGATACCGAAACTCAGAAAATCGTGCCACTTAAGGCATTACTAATAGATACTGCTGCCGAAAAAAAATTAGCGAAATTACAATATAGTGCGCTACAACAACTCTTTAAAACACTCGATATTGATATTCAAGAGCACTTTGCAGAGAATACTTGGCAATTTATACCCTCCACAAACTTTATCCCTAGCAAAGCAGGATTAACCTTTTTATATAATCCTTATGAAATAGCGCCTTATGCACTCGGCACTATTGAAATCACGGTGCCTAAAGAAGCGCTAAAAGGCATTATTAAAGCGCCATTTCTAGAGATGATTGAGCGGTGGGAAGCCCCATAGATTTTATCGGCGAGATACTCGCTCAACCAGGGGTAATAATCGAAGTTCACGCATAATATCCGCTAAATGTTTACGATCACTGACATCCACGACAAAGCGGATTTTTACTAAATCATCACTCATAGGCTCTGAAGTAAATTCGCCGAAATCGAGATTCATCTCGGTCACCTTGGCACTCACTGAAGCAATAGCGCCTCGGCGATTTTTGGCAATTAAGGTCAATTGTACCGGGAAATCGCCTTGTGCTTTCTTACTCCAAGCAAGGGGAATCCAGCGATCCGTCTGTTTCTTATAGTTTTCAACATTCGCACAATCTACTTGGTGGATCACCATGCCATGGCGTTGACTCAAATAGCCAATAATAGACTCGCCAGGGAGCGGATAACAACAACGACCTAAGGTTGTTTTCATCTTCTCCGCGCCGATAATAATATCGTTAGAAACCTCTAAGCCATCATCCTCATCTTCAATACCATCATGCATCTCCACTTCTAAGCCTTGTTTCACTAAGAAACGATTGAGAATGTAATGAATCGGATATTTACCCCGACCAATGGCAATAAGCAACTCTTCTTTCGTCCCTAACTCGACCTCTTCAAGCAACAAGTCCTTGTCTTGCTCTGTAAAGTCATCCAATTGAACGCCTTTCCCCTCTAACTCGGAAAACAGCAATGACTCACCCGCATGGTAAGCCTCTTCATCTGTCAGACGAGAGAGATAACTCAAGATACTCGTTCTAGCTCTTGCACTTACGACATAATCAAGCCATTTGGCGGTTGGTCTTATACCCTGTTCAGTGACAATTTCAACGGCTTGTCCATTGTGTAGAGATTGAGAAAAGGGGACTTCTTGCCCATCGACAATTACTGCTTTACAGCGATTCCCTACTTCAGTATGTACCGCATAAGCAAAGTCAATGCCTGTTGAACCTTTCGGAAGCTCGATAATCTTGCCCTTAGGTGTAAAGAGATAGATCTCTTTCGGGAAGAGATTCGCTTTCATCGCTTCCATAAATTCTTGCGATGAAATACCAGAATCTTGTAATTCATTAACGGAATCGAGCCATTGATTGGTTCGGCTCTGATTATGCCCTTGCCCTTCGTAAGCATCTTTATAACGCCAATGGGCAGCTGCACCCGCTTCGGCAATGACGTGCATATCTCGCGTACGAATTTGCACTTCTACCGGCAAGCCATTACGGCCAAAAACAATCGTGTGCAAACTTTGATAACCATTCCCTTTAGGAATCGCAATATAATCTTTAAAGCCACCAATAATCGGCTTATAGAGCTGATGCACCATTCCTAAAACACGATAACATTCATCTACCGTTGCGACAATAACGCGAATGGCAAAGATATCGTAAACCAGCTCAATCTTACCTTTGACCTTCAGCTTATTATAGATACTCCAGAGATGCTTTTTCCGGGTTGAAATTCGAGAGAGAATATTACTGCGCACCAAGCGATCATAGATCGTATCTTTAATTCGTGTTAAGTTTTCGCTCTCATTTTGATATTTATGTTCTATCGCTTTTGCAAGAACACGATAGCGCATAGGATAGATATTCTCAAAGCAGAGGTTTTCAAGATAGACTTGCAGTACATACATTCCAAGTCGAGCGGCAATCGGTGCATAGATCTCTAAAGTTTCATTGGCAATACGACGCTTTTTATAGGGTTGAAGGGAACCTAAGGTGCGCATATTGTGAAGACGATCCGCAAGCTTGACCATGATAATCCGAAGATCTTTAGTCATGGCCAAGATCATCTTACGGAAATTCTCCGCCTTTGCTTCCTCTTTCGAGCGAAACTTCATCTGTGTTAGTTTGGTAACGCCATCGACAATCTTCGCAACATCTTCCCCAAATTCGAGGGCAATCTCATCGTAACCAATCTCAGTATCTTCGATGACATCATGCAGTACGGCGCCCACTAATGATGCTTTATCGATCTGAACTTCACTCAGAATTAATGCAACCGCAATCGGATGGAAGATATAAGGTTCTCCAGATGAACGAAATTGTTCTTGATGCGCAAAGGCACCAAAAATACATGCTCGTTCAACCTCTTTAACCTCATCCTCTGGCAAATAGCGCCCAATAATCCGAAGTAAACGATCAACCTTGATCTCAAACTCCGCACGCCATGGCAGAAGATTCGCAGGAAGCTGGTACTGTTCCATAAATATCCCCTCTAAAACCGCTCGGTTTTACCAAGACGATTTTTACCGTTACGACCTACATAAATCAATACTAATTTCAATACTGATTAAAACTCAACGTGATACGCTGCTTCTTTAGCATTGATTTCATCTGCACTAATCCCACCTTTTGCGATCTCTCTTAGTGCAATGACGGTTGGTTTAGAAGCTTTACTCGTTCTCGGTACTGTTGGTTCTTCTCCGCGCTCAAGTTGTCTTGCTCTCTTCGCGGCAACCGTCACTAATTGAAAACGGTTATCTACTTTCTCTAAACAATCTTGTACAGTTACACGTGCCATTTGGTTTCTCACTCCTTAAAATTATTCCTACATATACTTCAATTTTCTTCACAATCTACGATTTTGGTAGATCCTTACTCACTATACCCCATTTCAAATAGGTGTGATATCTCACTATCGATAAAACAGCCTAGATCACCTATTCATTAACTATGGAAACAATCTGATAATGACGCAATTACTACAAAAACTAAAGACTCAAGACTTACTTCATTACTCATTTACTAAACAGCGAATAAAGGGGCGACATTATACCCTTAAATTCATTATTAATTTAGATTTTTTCCACAAGAAGCTGATGCAATAGTGCCTTATTATGCGACTTCTGATAGTGCGTTCTCAAGCGGTTTGCGCAAAAGATCGCTTGCAAATCTTGAAGCGCTACCTCAAATTCATCATTCACCACTAAGTAATCAAAACGTTCATAATGTGCTATCTGATTCACCGCATCTTCCATCCGTTTTGCCACAACCATCGGCTCATCTTGCTTACGTGCAGAGAGCCGCTTTTCAAGTGCAGTAATTGACGGGGGTACAATAAAGATAAGCTCGGCTTCTGGCATAATACGTTTGACCGCTTCAGCACCTTGCCAATCAATGACAAGCACTACGTCATGACCTGTTGCCGTATGTTTCTCAACCTCTTGAAGCGACGTTCCATAAAGATTATCAAACACTTGAGCATATTCTAAAAATGCACCTTGCCCGATCATCTCTTCAAATCGATTTCGCGTGACAAAGTGATAATCATAACCATCTTGCTCCCCTTTACGTGGTGCACGAGTCGTATGTGTCACTGCACGAGTAATTGCTTTGTCTTGTGCCATTAAGGCATCCACAAGACTTGTTTTACCACCACCAGAAGGCGCTGAAATCACATAAACACGGCCAATGTTCTCTGCTTTTTGTTGCATCTGTCCCATCACTTTAACTCTCTATTTCTCATGAAATATCAATAACAATATGCTTTTCTTGAAGGATTATTGAAGTAGTATATAATAAACTGCTAGTAATGATTATTCTATTTACTAAAAATCAAAACCGCTAGCGTTTCCTATTGTATGTATACGGAGTAAAACCCAATTATGTTGAAAAAATTATTCTTAAGCGCAAGCATCGCGCTTCTACTCGGCGGCGTTGCTTCTGCCCAAGGTCAAACTGAGGTGATCTATCTCAAGCAGCATGGGGACTGGAAAGTTGAATGCTTACAAGATGAATCGCCAGAAGGTACGTTTGAAAATTGCCTCATGTCTACTACAGGGGATATTGAACTCACAAACCCTAACGATGAGACACAGAAGCAAAAAATTAAAGCACTAAGAGCTTCAGTTGTTTATCTTGATGGTAATCCAACACTGATCTTCAGCGCATTACCCGGCGCGCTCTTGATTCCTGGCCTTGAGCTTAAAATTGATGGTAATCAACTTGAGATCGAAGGCAATAAAGTCACCGGTTTAAGTTTTGAGCGCTGTTTACCTGATGGTTGTATCACAGGCCTGCCAATTAATGACCCTAAAGTCCTTGAAACGCTCAAAAAATCAGGCAAATTAAATGTGAGCTATACTCATGATTTCTTAGGCCCTGAACCAAACAATGTGAAAATTGACCTTTCTATGAAAGGCTTCACGAATGGATTAGATGATTTAGCAAAACAATCAGAAACTAAATAGTTTTTCACAAATAAAATCGTCAATAGAAAGGGATCAACATTGGTTTGATCCCTTTTTTAGATTATAATTTACTATTAGCTGCTCTTTTCGCATTGTGATCTTCTACTTTAATTGTGCAATAGCATTTTAAATCGCTTAATAAAGAGTTGGCCTTCCCCTTTTTGTATCGATCTACCTAATTAAGAGAAGCCGTTTATCTATGGACTATCCTCAACACTTTGGCGTTATTATCATCGGCGGTGGCCACGCCGGTACAGAAGCAGCCCTTGCATCTGCAAGATTAGGCGTTCCAACCCTTCTTTTGACTCATAATATCGAAACCTTAGGGCAATTGAGCTGTAATCCTGCAATTGGTGGCATTGGAAAAGGTCAAATAGTAAAAGAGATTGACGCACTCGGCGGGGCAATGGCGCATGTCACTGATCTTGCCGGTATTCAATTTCGTATCTTAAATGCCTCAAAGGGCCCTGCCGTTCGCTCAACCCGCGCACAGGCAGATCGCACACTCTATAAAACAGCGATGCGGAAAATTCTCGAAAATCAACCGAATCTTTACATCTTCCAACAAGCTGCCGATGATCTTATCCTGAAAGGCGATAAGGTCTGTGGCGTGATTACCCAAACAGGTATTCGCTTTCATAGTGAAACGGTCGTTCTCACTGCCGGCACTTTCCTATCAGGCTTAATTCATATCGGAATGTCTAATTATAGCGGTGGCCGAATGGGCGATACCGCTTCTATTACACTATCGCATAAATTAGCAGAGCTAAATCTTCGTAAAGGCCGCCTTAAAACGGGTACACCGCCGCGCATTGATGGCAAAAGTATCGATTTTTCCAATATGACAGAACAGCCCGGCGATACCCCTTGCCCTGTTTTCTCCTATTTAGGTCGCGTAGAAGAGCACCCGCGCCAAGTTTCTTGTTGGACTACTTATACCAATGAGCGCACCCACGATATTATTCGTAGTGGTTTAGATCGTTCACCGATGTATGCCGATAATAAAACCATCGAAGGTTTAGGCCCGCGTTATTGCCCTTCTGTAGAAGATAAGATTATGAAATTTGCAGATAAAGATCAGCATCATGTCTTCTTAGAACCTGAAGGGCTCGAAACGCACGAATATTACCCTAATGGTATCTCAACTAGCCTGCCCTTTGATATCCAATTACAATTAGTCAGATCCATTCCCGGTATGGAAAATGCCCATATCACACGCCCAGGTTACGCGATTGAGTATGATTTTTACGATCCTCGAGATCTTAAATTTACCCTTGAAACCAAAGCAATACAGAACCTCTACTTCGCCGGCCAAATTAATGGCACAACCGGTTATGAAGAGGCCGCAGCTCAAGGACTAATTGCAGGATTAAATGCCGCGCGCCGCTATCTTGAACAAGAAGCTTGGTATCCTAAACGTCACGAGGCGTATATCGGCGTGATGATTGATGATCTGATTAATCTTGGGGTTCGCGAACCGTACCGTATGTTTACCTCTCGGGCAGAACATCGCCTCATTCTGCGAGAAGATAATGCCGATGAGCGCTTAACCCCGATTGGTCGAGAATTAGGACTTGTGGATGATCATCGTTGGGAAGCATTCCTTGAGAAACAAGAGCTGATCGAAAAGGCAGAGCAACAATTTAGAGACTGGATGGTCAAAGCAGAATCACCCGCCGGTGAAAAACTAGAAAAAGAGCACAATCTCCCGCTTAAACAGAATATCCGGGCGCTCAATCTTTTAAAACGCCCAGAGGTCACACTCTCTGTTTTAGAGAGCCTTCAGGATGACAATGGCCCTCATTTTGCCGATTATCCTGCAGAAATTTTACAAAAAATTGAAATTCATACCAAATATGAAGGGTATATTAATCGCAACCTCGAAGATATTCAGCGAAATCAAAAATTTGAAAATGCACCATTACCGGCGCACGTGGATTACAGCCAAATTGAAGGACTCTCCATTGAGATTCAAGAACGCCTCAATCAAGCACAACCTGAAACGATTGGCCAAGCCTCTCGAGTTCAAGGGGTCACGCCGGCAGCCATCTCACTGATTCTAGTACATCTAAGAAAAGGGAAACTCCCTACACAAAATAGTCGAAAGGATTAATTATATTATGCGTAAAGCTGTATTGAACGTAGCACTATCATCATTGCTGCTGCTGTCCCCCACGTTTGCCAACAGTTTGATTGACCTTCTCAAAGATAGTCAAGATCCCAAGGTGGGTTCTCTTACAGAATATCAGGATGATAATGTTCTCTACTTCAAAGATATCTACGGCTTTACGCTCTATGATTATACTAAGCCGAAACAAAATGAAGCGC
Source organism: Ignatzschineria larvae DSM 13226 (assembly GCF_038500265.1). Classification (NCBI taxonomy): domain Bacteria; kingdom Pseudomonadati; phylum Pseudomonadota; class Gammaproteobacteria; order Cardiobacteriales; family Ignatzschineriaceae; genus Ignatzschineria; species Ignatzschineria larvae. Next base: position 2,155,040 of record NZ_CP150637.1, read on the forward strand.
TCAAAAAGTGGTTAGAAACCCAAAATATCGCAACAGGCGTAACGCCCGAAGTGATTCAACGGGCACAAGTGTGGCTCTATCTACTTGACTATCCTATTGATAACTTAGATGGCAAGATGAGTGAAGCCTTTAAAGCACATATTGTTGATTATCAAAAGAAAAATAATCTCCCCATCATTGCCGATATTGTACCAGAGTGGTTTATCGATCTTGAACAGCGTGCGATTAATACACTCCTTGATGAAGTCAACAAAGAGAATCCTAATCTCTCGGATATTGAGTTACAAGCAGCACTTGTGAAAAAACTACGGGAAAAACTCCCGGCGAATGTCAATGTTGCAGATTTGATTACCCTAGATACGCTATTGCCGGCGACGAATAATAAAGTCATCTTTAAAATTACGCCACAAAAAACAGAAGAGAATCCTTATGAGTTGATGCTTGATTTGAGCTATCTCAATAAGACCCCAACGACCAATAGAACCGAAACAGTCAGTGCTACAGAGATCAGTAATCCGCTCATTTCGCTCTTTGACCTCTCTGAAAATGAGATTCAAAAGCTCATTAGCTCGGCTCGCTCTGCTAAAACATTAACCCTACAAACGTGGCTTAAAGTTGCAGGCTTCTTCCCTGAACCTTTAGTCATTGATGGTCAAGCAGGGGGTAATACTCGTAGCGCCATTATTCATTTCCAAAAATCAATCAACTATACGCCTGCAGATGGGGTTCCTAATGTCAAATGGGAGGTCCCCCTTGAAACTATTGTACGTAAAGAAGCACAGAAACAACTTCAATTATTAGGTCTCTATGAGGGGGATATTGATGGTCGTAATGGCACAGCAACACGCAATGCCATCAAGGCTTATGAGAAGAGTATTCAAATCCCTGAAACCGGCACACTCTCTCCGAATCTGCTCTTCCATCTCTTTAATAGCCAGTTTTTACCCAAAGAGATTGCGGTCAAAACAATCACTCAAACAATGAAAGCCGCTGCAGATACAGCAGAAAATAGCACGGAACCTGTAGCAACAACTGCGACTGCCACGACGATTGCGGAAAGCACTGCGCCAGAAGTAAGCGAACCGAAAGAGAGCAAAGCTGAAGAGAATAAAACGGAAGCGAATAACACTGAAATTACTGTCGCAGAAGTGATTGAAACAGAAAGTGCGCTCGATAATAGCAATGAACTATTACTCTTTACACCGATAGTACAAAAAACCATCGAGAATGTTGCAGGCACACCCCAAACAACGGTCGAAACACAAGAACCCTCGAAGCGAATTATTCTCCCACCCGATAGCGATGAGGATGAGGAGACAGTGAGTGAAGAGGATGAAGCAGCCCTTGATGAGGCGGATATTGATGATGTTGAATTTGTCGCTGAAACACTGCAAGTTGATCCGCAAGAAGCGAAAGATAAACTCAAACAGCTACAAAAAATTATCGATCTTGAAGCCCCAATTCAGCTCTTTGATCTTAACCGCACACAGGTCGATGATCTTCTTATTAAAGCGAAAAGCTCCGAGATCTTCTTTACCCAAATTTCTCTCTATCTCTTAGGGATCTATGATGGTCCACTCGATGGTGCGAATGGCCCTGCGACACGAGATGCAATCCGCACCCTTGAGAAAGAATTAGGGCAACCCGAAACAGGCCAGATCCTCCCACGTTGGCAGACACCGCTTCGCCAATTAATGTATCGCTTTGTCCAATATAAACTCAAAGAAGATGGTCTCTATGATGGCGCTATCGATGGGATTACAGGCACCGGTACACGTAATGCCATTATCGCTTATGAAAAAGCGAATGATACGGAAGAAGTCGGTCGTTTAACCTCCGCCTTGCTCTTAACGCTCTTTAATGAGGGGCTCAATAATGCAGTAACGGATGCAAAAATCCCTACAGATTCTCCGGAAGATGTGACGGATGATGGTACATCTCCCGTTTCAGCAGAAGAAGATCAAACACTCAAAACAGATAGCAAGAAAGAGGAAGAGCTCCTTCGTACGAATGTGCAAAAATTTGACCTTTCCCATCCTAAGAGTAAAGAGGATACGGCACTACTCCAACTTAAACTCGCCTATCTTGGCTTCTTAACCGGTGATGTTGATGGGTTAACGGGGCCTGCAACAACTCGTGCCATTACCGCTTTCCAAAAAGCGTTTAATCTGCCACAAACAGGTAAGCTTGATAAGAAAACGGAAGCAAAATTGGAAGAGGAAAATATCAATAAATTCCAACGTTATCTACAACGTACCGATTATATGAAAGATAATCCCACCGGTACACTCGGCCCAAAAACTCGCCGCGCCATTGGGATCTTAAAAAATCGTTACGGTTATAAAGTCGATAATAATCTTGATCTTCCGGCCTATCTGATTCTAATTGATGAAGAGCAAAATAGTCGCTTTGCTAAGGATTATTACGAGAAAGAGATTAAGGCACGTGAGCAAGAGCAAGAACTCAAAGATACGCAAGCTTATCTTGTGGGATTCGGTGTTCTCAATAGTAAAGTTGATGGCAAAATGGGTCCCTCAACCGAGAAAGCGATTGCCACTTACCGTTCACAACAAGGTCTGAAAAAAGGGAGCCAGATCGATAGTGCACTCATTGAATCTTTCAAGAAAAATGCGCCTAAACAAGCGCAGGCTTACCTACAACAATTAGGCTATCCGATTAAACCCGATGGTATCTTTGGTGCAAACTCTAAGAAACAGCTCAATGCGTTCTTAACAAGTCAGCGTAAAGCAAAATCAGATATCGTCACCGCGACAATCTTAATGGATCTGAAACAAGCTGTTGAAAAACGTTTAAGCAGTAAAAGTAGTAGCTCTACCGCTTCAAGTAGCACTTCTACACCACGTAAAACAGGTACTGCACCCCGCTTACAAAAAGGTTTACAGAAGGAAGGCATCTTAACTGCAGCACCAACTCGCACAGTCAATGGTCCACTGCAAGTAATCAAAAATGGAAATAATATCGTAGGCTGTAAAGTGAAAAATATTACAATGGCTGCCGATTGGTGTACAGGTAAACGTAATGGCTCTAGCTGTCGTGTCCTCTACAAAAATGGTCGGGTACTATCAATGAACTGTAAATAGTGCTCTCGATTATTGAGTTCTTATCCATTTGAACCGTCATTTTAATATCAGCCTCTTTAATCTCGAATTGAAGAGGCTGAATTGTTATATAGTAAGATCGACTTAAAATAAGCTTATTTAATATAGTAATATCGGTTCAAAAGAAGCTTATTCAAATGCCGGTGCATCGGCTGTAAGAAGTAAGAAAGTTGTTCTTTCCGGCATCTTGCAAGTGTTGTTTAGTACGGTTTTATCTTCTTTTAAAACCCCACAATAACTGTTTAAAAACATTTTTCTTAAACCCAATTTACTATAAATGCCGGCGCATCGGTTGCAAGAAGTAAGGAGGCTGTTCTATCCGGCATCTTGCAAGCGTTATTTAGTAAGATTTTAATAAATAAAACAAGATTAAAAGGAATGATTCACGATGCATATTGAATTTAACCGCCAAACACTCAATTTAAATGAACCCAAAATTATGGGTATTTTAAACTTAACGCCGAACTCTTTTTCAGATGGTGGCGATTATTACGACCCTGAACGAGCCTTAACGCGTGCTTACGAGATGATTGAGGAAGGCGCGGATATTCTCGATATTGGTGCTGAATCCACCAATCCTAAAGCAAGCCCGATTAGCAGTACTGAAGAGATTAAACGTTTATTGCCGATCATTCGTAAGCTCAAGCAATCTCTCTCAATCCCGCTCTCTATCGATACGTTTCGCGCCGAGACAATGAGAGTAATGATCGATGAGGGCGTTGATATTATCAACGATGTTACGGCACTGAGCGATCCTAACTCGATAGCGTATATTCAGCAATCAGACGTTGCGGTGATTTTGATGCATATGTTAGGGGATCACACGAAGATGCATATTACCGGCAATTATGAAGCTGAAGGGGGCGTAACACGCTCGGTCAAAAAACGCTTAGCTGAACGAATCGACCTTTGCCTACAACACGATATCTCGCCCAAACGCATTATCCTTGATCCTGGCTTTGGATTTGATAAGTCGCCGGAAGAGCAACTGCAACTACTTCATCAATTAGGGGAACTGACCCAATCGCCCTACCCTTATCTTGTAGGTGTATCCCGCAAACGTTTTATCGGTACCATTACCGGCGTGACAGAAGCGAAAGAGCGTCTTGCCGGCAATCTTGCCATTGCTCTTTGGTCTATTGAGAAAGGGGCAAAAATTCTACGGGTTCACGATGTGAAAGCCACTAAAGAAGCGTTCTTAATGTGGCAAGCAATGCAAAGTGCACAGATTCCCACTCGATAATCTTCATTGCGATAGTCCTCGGACTTAAAAGGGCTCATTACAATGAGTATTTACGATGAGAATCTATAGTAAGATCGGTTCAAAATAAGCTTATTTAAATGCCGGTGCATCGGTTGTTAGAAATAAGGAAGCTGTTCTATCCGGCATCTTGCAAGTGTTGTTTAATAAGGTTTTATATTCTTTTGAAAATCCGATACTGACAGCTAAAAACCATTCTTCTTAAACCAAATTTACTATAGTACAAAACGCGAATACAAGATTTTAGTGATAAATAGAATCTTGCCCTAGTTAAAATGTAGCAATTAATTTCTATCCTATTCCCATATTGATGTCACTTTTTCGGTATAATATTCCCCTTATTACAAATCGAACACGTCATCGGCGTGTTTCACTTCTTCGAGTCAAAGCAGATAATTATGATTGAATTTCAAGGTTTAACCGTTCGAATGAATGCCAATGTCCTCATTGATGGATTTAGCTTCTCCGTGACCCCTAAAATGCGGGTTGGATTAGTGGGCAAAAATGGTACCGGCAAAACAACGCTCTTTAATACAATTTTAGGTCGATTAGAGCCCGATAAAGGGGATATTCAAATTCCTAAATCTGCGGTCATGGCTGAAGTGGCGCAAGAAGTTACTAATACCGAGTTGACCGCTTTTGAGTATATTTTAAGTGGCGATGCCGAATTGGTGGCGCTTCGTGCGGAAGAGGAAGAAGCGCTCATCGCCGAAGATGGCATGAAGATCAGTGAAATTCATCAACGTTTAGCGCAGATCGATGGTTATCGGGCTGATAGCCGCGCTTATCAACTCTTAGCAGGTTTAGGCTTTAAGCAGGAAGATTACCATAAAAAGGTGAAAGCATTTTCCGGGGGGTGGCGGATGCGCCTTAATATCGGTAAAGCCTTAATGTGTCGCTCTGACATTCTTCTACTCGATGAACCGACCAACCATTTGGACTTTGAAACCGTTGTTTGGGTCGAAGATTGGCTCAAACAGTATCAAGGAATCTTGATCGTGATCTCCCATGACCGTGATTTCCTCGATAATATCTGTACCCATATCATTCATCTCTATCAGCAGAAAGCCACCGTTTATACCGGAAACTATACCGGATTCCTACGCTTAAAAGCAGAAAAATTAGCACATCAACAAGCCCAATTTGAGAAAAACGAGCGCACGAAAGCACACTTACAAAAATTCGTCGATCGTTTTAGTGCCAAAGCGACAAAAGCGAAACAAGCTCAAAGTCGTGTGAAAGCATTGGAAAAACTTGAAGATATTGCACCCGTTATGGCAGAAAATGAGTTTACCTTTAATTTCCAAACACCCGATCGCTTACCCGATCCGCTTATTCGCCTCGATGAAGTAAGCTTTAGTTATGATGGAATTCACAATATTCTCGAAACTATCGATCTGACGATTACCCCCGAAACTCGTTTAGGGGTTTTAGGACGCAATGGCGAGGGGAAATCCACCCTGATAAAACTCATTGCCGGCGAGAATAAGCCCACTGCCGGGCAAATTATCGCTTCAGAGCATCTTAGAGTTGGTTATTTTTCACAGCATCAGGTGGAATATCTCAATCTTGATGCTGATGCTATTTGGCATTTGACCCAATTAGATAGCACGCTCTCTACTCAAGAAGCCCGTAATTTCTTAGGTTCTTTTGGTTTTCATGGCGACAAAGTGATTGAGAAGATCGCCCCTTTCTCAGGGGGTGAAAAAGCCCGTTTAGCATTGGCGATGATTGTCTTTCAAAAACCCAATCTGCTACTACTCGATGAACCTACGAACCATTTAGATATTGAGATGCGTGAAGCGATTGCGATGGCGCTACAATCTTTTGAGGGCGGCGTTTTAATGGTATCCCATGATGCGTCACTTCTTGAGCTCTGCTGTGATCAATTTATTTTAGTCGCTCATAAAACCTTGAAAGAATTTAAAGGGGATCTTAACGATTATCGACAATATTTGATTGAACAAAATCGACAAATCCAACGAGAAGAGCGCCAAAATAAGAAAGGGGATCGTATTGAGAAAGAACCCGAACCCATTATCGAAACACCGAAAGAAGTGGTACAACTCGATCGGGAAACCCGGAAAGAGCTACAAGCAGAGTTACGCCGTTTAACGAAAAATGCTGAACAGGCAGAGAAAAATATCGCAAAGCTCACCACAGATATTGAGAAGATTGACCAAATCTTAGGGGATCCCACAACATACGATAGTAAAAGCCCCGATGAGATCCAAAAGCTCAATGAAGAGAAACTGCAATTAGAAGAGAAACTCGAAGCGACAGAAGAGCAATGGATTATCGATTCTGAAAGAGTCGAAGCACTCACAGAACAATTGGCACAGTAATGCGTTCATTAGATTACTCTTAATTAGATTACTCTTAATTAGATTACTCTTAATTAGATTACTCTTAATTAGATTACTCTTAATTAGATTACTCTTAATTAGATCACGCTTAAACGGATCACTTTTAATCCGATCATAATACAGACGAATGGCGCTCCTTATAATTTATAAGGGGCTTGTATTTTGCAGACTCTATATTTTGTAAATTCTATTTTAATCAGAATTCCTATTTATAGTAAGATCGGTTCAAAATAAGCTCATTTAAATGCCGGTACATCGGCTGATCAAAGCGAGGAAGCTATTCCTATCCGGCATCTTGCAAGTGTTCTTTAGTAGGGTTTCCTGTTCTATTTAACGTTCCATATTACCTGCTTACACACCACTTTTCTTAAACCCAATTTACTATATAAACCAATGGTCTACTATTATATTGAAGTGACCCCATAAACTTAGAGTTTTAAAATAACCTATGAACTTGATATAGATCACCTTTATCATTTTTCGAAAATGATTATTTTCATCAATAGCACATTGTTTTCAACAAAAATAATATTATCTTCAAAGCAATTAAACTAAAACAGATTAATCTCCTTATAACTTATTGTAATCAATAGTTATCTATAACAAACTATCATCTATTTCACCTCTTCTCTTCACCTCTGTCTCCTAAACTCCCTTTTAAAATTATCGATCTCTCTTTAATAATCATATTTACAATTCTATAAAAATATTTATATATTAATGCTATATTTGTATTAATAATGAATTATATATTTCTATTAATTCATCAAATATCGTTATCTACGTCATTAATTCGATCATTTATAGGGAGAATTTTCCATGAAACGTTACGACCCTACGCGCCGTAAATTCATACAGACAGCGGCAGTGGCAACATCCTCCGTCTGCCTATTACCGTCAATGGCTCTCGCCGACAAAACCCAATCTAAAGGAGAGGGTTATCAACCCCAATATTTCACTCCTGAAGAATGGCAATTTATTGTGGCTATTACAGATCAACTTATCCCTGAAGATGAACTCGGCGGTGGTGCAACCGCCGCTGGCGTTCCGGAGTTCATTGATCGGCAAATGATGACCGAATTTGGTAAAGGGGAACTCTTCTATATGCATCCCCCTTACTATATCCATTCAGCACCCACTTTAGGTTATCAAGAACAATACCCACCAAATGAGCTTTACCGACATGCTATTGCCCAAATTGAGCAATATATATCGCAGAAATATCAGAAAAAATTCCATGAGCTCCCAAGCGAGACACAAATCGCAGTAATGGAGAGTATGGAGGCCGGTAAAATCCCATTAGAGGGTATCTCCTCTTCCGCAACATTCTTTAACCTTCTCTGGAAAAATACCCAAGAAGGTTTCCTTTCTGACCCTAAATATGGGGGTAACAAAGAGATGATTGGCTGGAAACTCGTGGGCTTCCCTGGGGCTCGTGCTGATTTTATGGATTTTGTCGATAAACCCGGCGAACCCTACCCCTATGGTCCTGTTGATATTGCTGGTAAACGAGGTTAATGAATATGTTAAATAGAACACCTGATAAAATTATGCCTAAAAAAGATGTGGTTGTCGTCGGCCTTGGTTGGACAGGCGCTATTATGTCTAAAGAGCTTGCCGACGCAGGCTTAGAGGTTGTAGCACTTGAGCGAGGAGAACATCGGCCCACATCTGAAGCAGCACCTTATCCTAGCGTGGCTGATGAATTAGCTTATGTGAAGCGCTTTAAGCTCTTCCAACGAATGAAAAATAACACCGTTACCATTCGCTATAAAATCGGTGAAACTGCCGTTCCTTACAGAGAGCTTGGTTCTTTCTATTTAGGGACAGGCGTAGGAGGATGCGGGTTTCATTGGAATGGAATGACTTGGCGGGCATTAAGGGAAGATCTTAAAATTCGTACAATGTATAGCGAGAAATATGGCGCTGACTTCATTCCAGATGAGATGACAATTCAAGATTATCCCTTCACCTATGAGGAGCTCGAGCCTCATTTCACAATGTTTGAAGATGTCTGCGGAACATCTGGACAAGCAGGGAATATTAAGGGGAAAATCATCCAGGGCGGCAATCCTTTTGAGGCGCCACGAAGTGGTAATTACCCCAATCCCCCGCTTAAAACACTTTATGGTGGCTCGCTTTTCAAGCAAGCCGCTGAAAAATTAGGGCTACATCCATTTCCATTACCGGCGTCCAACGCTTCAAAGCCTTACACTAATCCTTATGGTGTCCGATTAGGGCCTTGTAATTACTGTGGTTACTGTGAGGATTTTGGTTGCTATATGTATTCTAAAGCAAGCCCTCAAGCTTGTATTCTTCCTGCCTTAATCCCTATGCCTAACTTTGAGTTTAGGACTCAAAGTGAAGTAATCCAGGTTAATACCGATAATTCTGGCAAAAAAGCCACAGGCGTGACGTATGTAGATGCCGATGGTCAATTGATCTTCCAACCCGCTGAAATGGTATTACTCTGCGCATTCCAGGTGCATAACGTTAAGTTGTTGCTTGTTTCACAAATTGGGAAACCATATAACCCTCAAACGGGAGATGGTGTTGTCGGTAAAAACTTTGCCTATCAATATTACACAAGCGCATCTATCTATCTAAAAGAGGGAGCAGTAAATAACCCATTTATCGGAGCCGGTGCTGCAGGCACCGTTATTGATGATTTTAATGGTCTAAATTTCAACCATAGAGAAGGGAATTTTATTGGTGGTGCTTATATTTCAGCCACGAATACTGGTGGACGTCCAATCAGTCAAGTAGGAACAGCTCCTGGCACACCACGTTGGGGTAAGGGGTGGAAACAGGGTAAAAAAAGTGCGTATCAACGTTCAATGGGAATTAGTGCAGAAGGCTCTGTTATGTCCTATCGTAATGCCTATATTGATCTTGATCCGAACTATAAAGATGCCTGGGGCTTACCATTAGCGAGAATGACCTTTAATTGGCATGATAATGAATTCCGTCAAGGTGCCTATATGAAAGCGCAAATGGAGAAGATTTGCCAAGCAATGGATGATGTAGAGTCCTATCAAGTATCTGCGACCTCGGGCAATTGGGATACTCGCGTTTATCAATCAACCCATATTACAGGGGGTGCTATTACCGGCGACTCCCCTAGCAATAGTGTTGTCAATAAGTATATGCAATCGTGGGATGTGCCTAATCTCTTCGTCTATGGCGCTTGCGCATTCCCACAAAACATGGCCTATAATCCGACGGGTTTGATTGGGGCGATGACCTATCTCTCAGCACAAGAGATTAAAAATCGTTACCTTAAAAATCCAGGTCCACTAGTCAAATAAGGAGATACAACAATGAGAATTCGATCAATTATCTATACGATTCTTTTAGTGATTGTGGCTCTAATTATTATCACTATAGTGACTTTAAGTTTCTACCGTGGCACTACATCGCAGCTAATGCCTACTACACAAAATGAGAAAGAGCTAGTCCAGAAAGGGGAATACCTTGCTCGACTTGGAGATTGTACCTCTTGCCATACGAGTGACCCACAACTACCCTTTGCAGGAGGCGTACCTTTTGAAATTCCAATCGGAACCATTTATGCGCCCAATATTACGCCAGATCCTGAGTATGGTATTGGTAACTACTCATTACGGGACTTTGATAATGCCGTTCGGCATGGGATCCGTAAAGATGGCGACACCCTCTATCCGGCGATGCCTTACCCTGATTATGCCGTTATCAATGATGAAGATGTCGAAGCACTTTATGCATACTTTATGCATGGTGTACAGCCATTAGCGATTCCTAATAAATCAGAATCCATTATGTGGCCTCTCTCGATGCGCTGGCCTCTAACCGCTTGGCGTATACTATATAGCCCTGAGGTTAAAGCTTTTAATGCCTCAAAATATCCTGATGCTACCACCGCTCGGGGCGCTTATTTAGTGCAAGGATTAGGTCACTGCGGTAGCTGTCATACACCAAGAGGTTGGGCTATGAATGAAAAAGCTTACGATGATACCAGCTTACTCTATCTATCAGGGAGCAATGCGCCGATCGATGGTTGGATGCCCATTAACTTGCGAGGAGATGATCTTACAGGCTTAGGTAGAATCGATCAGGAGAATCTTAAGATGCTACTTTGGAGTGGACGTAGTGATCATAATGCCGTCTTTGGTGGCATGAGAGAAGTCGTGGATAACTCTCTACAATATGCTACAGAAACAGATATCAATGCTATTGCACATTACCTTAAATCGCTTGCGCCTGCTAACCCTAAAAATCCCCCCTTTGTGTATGATGACGCAACTCATAAAGCCCTTGCAAGTGGGAATGATTCACAGCGAGGAGCAGCAATCTATCTAGATTCTTGCGCGGCTTGCCATAGAACAGATGGTTTAGGTTATGACGCGGTATTCCCTGCCTTAGCCGGTAACCCTGCTGTTCAGGCAGATAATCCTATTTCACTCATTCATATCGTCTCACAAGGCAGTACACTGCAAGGAACCCAACATGCAGTCACTACTTATGTTATGCCCGATGAATTGGGAATTCGTCTTAATGCGCAAGATATTGCTGATGTTTTAACTTTTATCCGTACAAGTTGGGGAAATCAAGGTAAAGCAGTCTCTTTAGAAGAGGTGCAGGATGCACTTAGTCAATAAGCTCTTTAAGCATAGGATGAATCATTTAAAGGGCTACCTAGTGATAGCGATCAATTAATAAATCATTTTTTAAATCATTTTCTATTAAAATTTAAAAGCTCTATTGAGGTGAATTACTTATATTAATAGCCACCCATTAGAGCTTTTATAATATTTTTTACAAAAATTTATACTTTTAATTTATTTCATTTATAATGCCTATTAGTTTTTTTATTTTTAAATTCTATAAATTATATTTTCATTTCTGATAATACAAATTATCTATCAAATTAATGCAGATAATCGAGTATAGGTAACTAAAATGCGTAAAACCTCTACGAAAATTCTACGCCGAGGGAGCCTGATTCTACTCTCCCTCTTAATTCTTTCCGGATGCGATCTCGCTCTTTTTAACCCGAAAGGGGAGATTGCCACCTACGAAATGTGGCTCTTAATTGCAAGTGCTGTGGTAATGCTCATCGTGATTATTCCCTGCATTATCATGGCGATCGTCTTTCCTTGGTGGTATCGCAAATCGAATCAAAAAGCAAAATATCAACCCAATTGGCGCGAATCTAGCACACTAGAAAAATGGATGTGGGGGATTCCGATCGTCATTACGGCGGTATTAGCCTTTATTGTGATTCAGAGTACCATTGACCTCAATCCTAAAAAGCCGATCAAATCTGACAAGAAAGAATTAGTGGTTGAAGTCATCTCTATGGATTGGCAATGGCTCTTTATCTATCCTGAAGAGGGAATTGCGACCATTAACGAGCTCTATTTACCGGTAGATCGCCCACTCAAATTCCGCCTTACTTCCCAAACGGTGATGAATGCTTTCTTTGTTCCTCAGTTAGGCACACAACTAGATGTGATGTCTGGCATGGAAAATGTGCTTCATCTTATCGTGAATGAACCAGGCGAGTTTCAAGGTGCCTCTTATGGTTTTAGTGGCGCAGGTTACTCTGATATGAAATTCCCTGTGATCGCCGTTCCTGAAGATCAATTTGATGCTTGGGTCGCAAAGTTACAATCGAATGATCAAAACCCGCTTACTTGGGCGAAGTATCAAGAAATGGTGGCGGCACTCCCGATTAACGCGCCCATTCAATATTTCCACCCTATAGATAAAGGAATCTATCTACGTGTCATTAGTCAATTCTTAGATCTCAAAGAGGTTGAAGAGCATATGAAACATGAGATGGAATCCCACCATTATTCCTACTAAACAGCCCTTCACAAAAGGAACTAAAAATGTTTGGACGATTAACTCTCGATAGTATTCCATGGAGCCATCCTATTCCGCTTGCGGCATTTGGTTTCATTATTCTGATTATCCTTGTTGTACTCGCCACAATCACCTTCACCCGGCGTTGGAAATGGCTTTGGACTAATTGGCTGACAACCACAGATCATAAACGAATCGGCATCATCTACATTATTGTGGCCATTATTATGCTACTTCGCGGATTCTCTGATGCGATTATGATGCGCTCCCAAATGGCACTCGCTTCAACAGGTGATCGCGTCGGCTACTTACCACCTGAACACTATGATCAGATCTTCTCTGCCCATGGTGTCATTATGATCTTCTTTATGGCGATGCCATTTATCATCGGCCTTATGAACGTGGTGATTCCTCTACAATTAGGTCGTCGAGATGTGGCATTCCCTGTGTTGAATGCGGTAAGTGTCTGGCTAACGGTTGCAGGTGCGATTCTCATTAACCTTTCTCTTGGAATCGGTGAGTTTGCTAAAACAGGTTGGGTAGCCTATGCGCCACTCTCTGAAAGCCTCTATAGCCCGAGTGTTGGAGTTGACTACTATATTTGGAGTATTCAGATATCAGGGCTCGGGACAACCCTAGCAGCGCTTAATATGTTTGTCACGATTCTTCGGGTTCGTGCGCCGGGTATGAAAATGTTTCAGATGCCTCTCTTTACTTGGGCAAGCTTCTGTACTTCAATCCTCATTCTTGCGACTTTCCCGATTCTAACGGCCACAATGTTACTCTTAGGGTTAGACCGAATTTTAGGCTTTGAGATCTTTACTAATAGCTTAGGGGGCGGTAGTCAGATGATGTATGTCAACCTCATCTGGGCTTGGGGACATCCTGAAGTCTATATTCTGATTCTCCCTGTATTTGGTATCTTCTCTGAAGTGGTTTCCACCTTTAGTCGAAAATATCTCTTTGGTTATAAAGCATTGGTTTGGGCCATTATTGCCATCCTCTTTATGTCCTTAACGGTATGGCTACATCACTTCTTCACGATGGGTGCGGGTGTGAGCGTCAATACCTTCTTCGGAATTACCACAATGCTCATCGCGATTCCGACAGGGGTGAAAGTCTTTAACTGGCTCTTTACTATTTATCGTGGTGAAGTTGTCATGGAACCACCGATGCTCTGGGCCGTTGGCTTCTTAGTACTCTTTGTACTAGGGGGAATGACCGGTGTTATGCTCGCTATTCCTGGTGTGAACTACTCTGTTCATAATACGATGTTTGTTGTAGCGCATTTCCATAATACCATTATCGGCGGCGTAGTCTTTGGCGTCATGGCCGGTTATAACTACTGGTTCCCGAAAGCCTTTGGTTTTAAACTCAACCGTAACTGGGGAATTGCCTCCTTCTATCTCTGGTTCTTTGGTTTCCTCTTTGCCTTCATTCCGCTCTATATCCTAGGCTTTGATGGTATGCCGCGTCGTATTAGTCAAAATATTGATTATCGTTATGGACCGATGTTAGTCATTGCCCTCTTTGGCGCTATTATGATTCTCTTTGGCATTATCACAATGCTCGTTCAACTCTTTGTGAGTATTCATCAACGAGAAGCACTCAAAGATGAGACAGGAGATCCTTGGAATGGCCGAACACTCGAGTGGTCGATTCCTTCTCCACCCCCTGTTTATAACTTTGCAGCGATTCCTAAAGTCGATGCCATTGATACATTCTGGGAAGAGAAGCAACAAGGTACTGCTTATAGTAAAGATCGGCAGTATGAAGATATCTATGTTCCAAAACATACCGCGCTTGGCTTTGTCTCTGGCGGCATATTAGCAGGATTAACCGCTTTCTGCTTAGTCTGGAGTATCTGGTGGCTTGCCATTATCTTCTTAGCAGCTGCGATTATCTTCTGGATTATCGAAAGCTTTAGAGAACATGAAGAGGTATTAATCCCGAAAGAAGAGGTTGAAAAAGCCGATCAAGCCTTTTTACAACGGGTTGAACAATATCAATTAACACAAGGAGAACACTAATGACAACAACGACATTAGAACACTCTGACATCAAGCGCCTTCAAGAGGAAGAGAGTGCCAATAATAAGATTTTTGGATTCTGGATCTACATTATGGCGGATTCCATTATCTTCGGAACTTTCTTCGCGGTATTTGTGGTGCTCATTCGTAACACCATGGATGGGCATACACCACAAACACTCTTTGACCTTGGTAATGCCTTTGCCGAGACTATTGCGCTCTTAACCAGTAGCTTAACTTGTGGCTTAGCAATGCTCGCACTCAAAAAAGGCTACGTCAAACGGGCTATTTGGCTCTTGATCGTCACCTTTATTTTTGGAGGTATCTTCTTAACCTTAGAGGTCAAAGAGTTTATTGGCTTTATTGATATCGGTGCAACGCCTCAAAGTAGTGGTTTTCTCTCAGGCTTTTTCTCATTAGTTGGCCTTCATGGCGCGCATCTATCGATTGGAATGGTCTGGATGTTAGTCATGATGTTTCAGTTAGCTTTCAAAGGCTCGACACTTGAAACGAGAACCCGCCTGAAACTCTTTAGTCTCTTTTGGCATTTCCTAGATATTATCTGGATCTGTATCTTCTCAATCGTCTACTTAATGGGGGTATCGCTATGAGTATCAATAATATCGATCAGGTAGAGCTTCAGCCAAAAATAGATCGAGATGATATGGATCTTAAAGCCCATAAACATGAGCTTTGGGATTACCTTATCGGCTATGGGTTCTCGATTATCTTAACCCTGATCTCATTTGCGGTAGTGGTTTACCTCAGACATATTGCTTCTATTGGTGTTATTGCTTCAATTCTAGCCGTATGTGCTGTAACACAAGTCTTTGTACAACTCGTCTATTTCTTACATATTAAACGTAATGAAAATGGCGGTTGGAACTTAGCTGCACTCCTCTTCACTGCAGTAATTCTACTGATGGTTATTGGAGGATCTGGGTGGGTCATGTATTACTTACATATGAATATGATGCCAGAATTGCCGATCTAATCTATACATCATTAATATGATGTAACGGATCTACGTAATCCCCTTAAAGTTTGCAAAAATACCTTAAGGGGATTTTCCCATCTTTCACTGATCATCATTCGGAGCGGTACTTGTTGTGGCAAAACCCATTATGCAATCTTACTTAAAATTGATAAAACACGGCATTATTCTTGGAAATCTTGTCCCCGTAATTGCTGGGTTTTGTTTAGGATTATCGTTAACCCATACAAGTGATGTGATACTGCTACTTTGGACACTGCTCGGCTTAAGCTTGGTGATTGCTTCTGCCACGATCATCAACAATATTATTGATCAAGATATTGATCAAAAGATGACTCGTACACAAAATCGACCGCTCATTAATGGTGATATCAAACTCTCTCAGGCCATTATTTTAGCTATTTTGAGTGGCTTATGCGGATTTATGATCCTCTATTATAAGGTCAATCTCATTGCCGGGAATTTGGCACTCATTGGCTTTATTGATTATGTATTACTCTACTCCCTTATCTTTAAACGTCACTCATCGTATAGTATTTTGATTGGCAGTATCTCCGGCGCTATTCCCCCTTTAGTCGGGTATGTTGCCGTCTCCGAGCAACTTGATCTTACCATGCTCTATCTCTTTATCATCTTCTCCTCTTGGCAAGTCATTCACTCCTATGCCATCGCGCTCTATCGCCGGGAAGATTATCAAAAAGCGAATATTCCGATGCCACCGCTTTTTATGACTCGTAATCGAATCCAACAACAGATGCTCGGTTATACGTTTATCATGTTCGTGGCAGTATTATTGCTGATCTTTACTACTTTTTATTTCATCATTCCACAGATGGGCGCGATTATTATTATGGTTTATTGGCTTGGTAGCATTATTGCTCCAATTCGCCGATCAACAGAAGGTTGGGGAAAAGAGCAATTTTTAAATTCTCTTTGGGTCATTATGGCGCTCTGCTTCTTTAGTATGATTGATCGTGGAATGCTCTTTTGGCTCTAAGAGTCTCTAACTAATTCTATAACTCTCTACTAAACTGATATTCCCCGTTATCTCTAATTCTTCATAACAGATGTTATTTTGTGCTAGGATAAAATTACCTTGAATACATTACTAAGAGCCAAATACACAAAAAAGACACCACAATAAGAGAGGAGAGAATATGAATATCTTAATTACCGGCGCATCATCTGGCTTTGGTCTAGAAGCATCCCGTCTATTCATTCAGCATGGGCATACCGTCATTGGCCTTGCTCGCCGACATGATCGTTTAATGACACTAAAAGCTGAATTAGGGGATAATTTCTATCCTTTAATGGCAGATATGCAAGATTTAGCATCGATTAAACAAGGGATTGATAACCTCCCTGAGCCCTTTGACCAGATCGATGTCCTTATCAATAATGCGGGTTTAGCACTTAATTTGTCCCCTGCTTTTGAGGCAGATTTTGCCGATTGGCAAACGATGATCGATGTGAATATTCGCGGATTAAGTTATATTACTCACCTGATTCTTCCACAGATGGTTAAGCGTAATGATGGCTACATTATTAATGTCAGCTCCACTGCCGGCACTTACCCCTATTATGGCTCGAACATCTATGGGCCAACGAAAGCCTTTATCACCAGTTTTTCACTTAACTTACGGGCTGATTTAGTGGGGAAAAATATTCGTGTTACTAATGTAGAACCAGGGCTTTGTGGCGAAACAGAGTTTTCTAATGTCCGCTTTAAAGGCGACGATGCGAAAGCCGAAGCTGTTTATGCGGATGTCGATGCCGTTACCGGAAAAGAGATTGCAGATATTCTCTACTGGCTCACGACACAGCCTAAGCATCTCAATGTGAATCGTATTGAAATTATGCCGACCATGCAGACCTTTGCGGGCTTGAAAGTCGTGAAACAATCTGAATCTTCTTCATAATAGACAACACATAATACGATCGTGCAGCTTTGAAGTTTTAATGCTTTAAAATTGTGTATGCTTTATCTCAAAAATAATCTCTCAACAAAAGCTTTCGAGAAATTATTGGTGATCTAATATTAGAGTGGATAAGAGACCTGAATAAGAGATTTTATTGACCTAATTTATACTTCTACAAGCCATTCATCATGACACAGACTATAAAACCTGAATCATACGACACAACCACGAATTCTGAACCCTTAATTTTCCCCATTATTGATCTTCATTGTGATGCGTTAATGAAGCTCTCTGATGGTAAGGGGAAGCTCTCCTTTACCGATGGAGAATCCCTCGATATTAATTTTAAGAAATTGAAAATAGGCAATGTAAAGCTTCAAGCCTTTGCCATCTTCGTCTATCCATCAATGCCGTCAAATAATCAATTTCAAGAAGTATTAGATCAAATTCATTATTTCTATACAGAAGTGTTGGCTAAACATCCTGAAATGAAACTCATCCGAAAATGGTCTGAGTTAAGCGAATTAAAAGAAGGTGAGATTGGCGCAATTTTAACACTTGAAGGTGTTGATCCCATTGGTAATGATCTCCACAAATTGACCATCCTCTATCAATTAGGGGTTCGTTCTATTGGGCTGACTTGGAATAGTGGTAATCTCGCTGCCGATGGCGTTGCTGAGGCTCGAGGTGCAGGCTTAAGTCGCTTTGGAAAACAGATCGTTGAATGGTGTAATCATCATCAAGTATTTGTCGATGTCTCCCACCTACACCCATCAGGATTTTGGGATGTCATGGAGTTAGCCCAATATCCTATTGCAAGCCACTCCAATAGTAAGGTCATTTGTGATCACCGCCGCAATTTAGATGATGCACAAATTAAGGCGATGATTGAGCGGGATGCCATGATTCATATTGTCTTCTGTCCTGCCTTTGTTAAAGAAGGTGGAAAAGCAACTATTAAAGATCTTATTAGGCATATTGATCATATTGTTGCATTAGGAGGGCAAAAAAATATTGGATTAGGCTCCGACTTTGATGGCATTGAATCAAAAGTTGAGCAACTAGAAGATGCCTCTATGTATCACAATCTCATTACATCACTACAGACTCATTATAGTAATGAAGAAATTGCTGATTTTACGCATCGGAATTTTGAATATTTTTGCCAAAAAAGGTTAAGCACACTAAGCGCAAAAATAAAGCCTTTTCAATAAAAAAGGCTTTATAAGCTTATAGAGAGATTCAAGAGGATTCATATCTACTTTGTGAGCCTACCGAGCGTTAATTCACTTACTAGATCCTGACCACTCAAACATCACTTATTTTAATTCTTGATATTCATCGCCCATCATTTGACGATGTTCTTTAAAGCTCACACGACCTTCACGTCCTTGATTAGCACGCTCAAAACTATCTCTCAATTCTGGTGTTACATGATCAGCATAAATATTTTCTTGATAATTAGAATCATCCTCAGTATATAACTCCCCCAACATATAACGAACACCTAAAGTAAACTCTGTAGAAGAGATTTTCGCTTTCATTTTTTGGTTTTGTGTCCCAAATCGACTCACTCCAGTATCAGCTTTCCCCATATCAACATATCGGAACCCTAAATCGATATGCGTATTATCAATGGGTTTAAAAGAGACTCCAGCGCCAAGCGACCAAGCGAAATTACCATTACTACTAGTATTGAAACTATAAGCTTCACTATTTTGATAACCCGAAGATTTTAATCGTGCATAACCCACACCGGCCGTACCATAAATAGAAAACAGATCATTAACAGGATACGTAAGATAACCATTAAGCATGATCCGTTGTCCCTTAACCTTATGATAGTTCATATCTAAACCTTGGGAAGAGGTAAACTCATTTTTCTTAGGC
Source organism: Ignatzschineria larvae DSM 13226 (assembly GCF_038500265.1). NCBI lineage: Bacteria > Pseudomonadati > Pseudomonadota > Gammaproteobacteria > Cardiobacteriales > Ignatzschineriaceae > Ignatzschineria > Ignatzschineria larvae. The sequence continues at coordinate 2,174,466 of NZ_CP150637.1, forward strand.
AGCACATACTCAAAACCCAATCGGAATAAGTCATTAAACTGATAACCAACACCTAAAGAACCCGTTACAAAGCTTTTACTATTCTTATGAACTGTAAATGTACTGTCTTGGAGTTGAGGAGAATTATGCATATCTTTTGCTTTCTTTTTGGCCGCAATGATATCAGCACCTACATAAAATCCCTTGGTGATATCAGTTTCTGCATTTGAAACTGCCCCTAATAGTAATGTAGCAGCTAGTAAGGCTCGGATTTTCATATTACCTTTTCCCTGTATAAGAAGTTGTTGGTTGCTATTATAAACTGAATACTCTAATTATTGTAATATCTAGGGGCTGTTGAACATTGCAGTTCAAAATAAAAAAAGCGAGCGGTAGAATATTATCGTCAAAAAAAACCTACCTCTCGCTATGTCTCGAACCATGCTTACAGATAAACTATGGCTGAAACTGAAGCCTATTCTCCTAGATTTGAATATCTATGACAAACCAAATTTAAGAAATATCGTTGAGGGTATTCTATTTAGAATGAGAACAGGTGTTCCTTGGAGGGATATTCCTGAGCAATTTGGGCGACCTAATACTATTTTTAAAACTTTTAGTCGTTGGTCTAAAAATAACAAGCTCTTGAAATTATTTAAAAAACTATCACAAGATGTTGACTATGAATGGCTGTTTATAGATGCAACTCACATTAGAGCTCACCAGCATAGCACAGGAGCAACCGCAGATAATCCTCAAGCAATATCTAAAAGTGTTGGTGGAAATAGTTCAAAAATTCATATGATCGTAGATGCTTGCGGTAATCCCTGTGAATTTATCGTAACAGATGGAACGACCCACGATATCAAGGTCGCTCCAGAGCTACTTAGCAGGGTTCATTTAAATACGACAGATTACGTTAGTGCAGATAAAGGTTATGATTCTGAGAGTTTTAGAGAAGATATTATAAATCAAGGAGCTAAAGCTATTATTCCTAAAAAGAGGAATACTCTTACGAATAATAATCATATGGACTGGCATATTTATAAAACTCGGCATTTAGTGGAGAATGCATTTGCAAGGCTGAAACATTTTAGAAGTATAGCAACAAGATATGACAAGCTAAAACAACATTATGAAAACAACGTTGCTTTAGCTTGTGCCTATATTTGGCTGAAGTTATGAATGTTCAACAGCCCCTATTCACTTACATTTATATTATTAATTTTCGACCTAACTTTAAAAGGTTACTTAAATACCACAGTATTACCTATTTTTCATCAACTATTGTAAAGTAAGGCTAAGATTGTCTCAGAAAAAGCACTCGATTCGAGACATGGGTCAAAATAGTATAAGGAATTGTTCCTGCCCATCGTGCAACATGTTCAATAGGAATATCTCTTCCAAAGACTTCTACAAAAAGATCCCAATTTTCAGGAGGAACTGCACGCAAATCAATCATCATCATATCCATCGCAGGTCTGCCTATGATAGGTGCTTTGAATCCATTTACTAAAACATATGCTTCTTCACTGACCTCCCGAGGATAGCCATCTGCATAGCCACAAGCAATCACACCAATCGACATTGTTTCTGGCGCAATAAACTTAGCACCGTAGCCAACGCTTTCTCCTGCCTGAATTTCCATTGTATGAATAATCTTCGATTCTAAATATAAAAGTGGTTGTAAATCAAAATCTTTTCCAATAGTACCATCGATCGGCGATACTCCATAGAGTGAAATACCCATTCTGATAAGATGATAGTGAGTATCAGAAGCTGTTAAAATAGCAGCAGAATTCGCTAATGAGAGAGGATACCCAAGGGTTGTAAGCGGTTTCATACGCTCAACTTGCTGTAAAAATAGCGAAGAATCTTTTTCATCAGATGTTGCGAAATGTGTCATCAAGGTTATTTGTCGAACGACTCGGATATGCTTTAAGGCTGCTAATATCGAAAGAACCTCATCAGGTTTAAAACCTAAGCGATGCATTCCTGTATCTACCTTTACAAATACGTCTATAGGTAATGAGAGTTGAGCTTTTTTGAGCATCTCTAATTGCCGCACATTACTAATAGTAATCCAATATCCGGCTTTAGCTGCAATTTCATACTCAGATTGAGAAAAGAGCCCTTCTAATAAGAGTATAGGTAGCTGGCAACCGTGGGATCTAATCACATCAGCTTCTTCCCGCATGGCAACTGCTAAGCAATCTACGGATCGCGACAAAATAGGCAGAAGATTTTCCACACGATGCCCATAGGCGTTAGCCTTTACGACAGCACAATAACGACTATGGGGAGATTTAGATTTTAAAACAGCTAAATTGTTACGTAGTGCCGTTTCAGAGAAATATGCAATCAAAGGTCTCATAATTACCTATATGTTTTATCTTATCGGTCAACTCCATCGACATAGAGTAGCCATGACAAATAACATTCAAGGATTATTTCAATCGATCAGAAATCGGAGATCTTATATCACAAATCCTAACTGAGAATTCATAGCACTCTATGCATCCTGAAATAAGATACCACCATTTGCTTTTTGTAGTGCGATAAATTGTGCTGTCCAATCACCCGCTGTGATTTGTAAAATCGCATGATGCGTTAACAATTTATTGCTAAGCGCCTGTAATTTTGGGAAATCCGCCAATAAATCTTCAGCACCTAATGAGAGAAGCACATCTTGACGAATAAAAAATGGTGCTAAAACAACATCTACCGCCGTCATACTTTCACCACTGAAGTAGGTACGGCCACAACGCGCTTCAAGAATCGCTAATTTATCCCGCATCAACGTCATCTGAGCATTAACTTCATCCCTGTTAGTTGCTCGCATGCAAAGATGCTGCGGCCCATAAAGCTCTCCGGCAACCCCTGCCCATGCTCGTTGCAATGCTCTCTTAGCAGGTAATTTAGCATAGATAGAAGGTACCTTATTGAGTTCCTCAATATATTCAACAATCGCCATAGACTCAAAAAGTACTTCCCCTGTTGTGACTTTCATCACCGGTACTTTTCCAAGAGGTGACCACTCTTTAAACCATTCCGGG